>NZ_JBHWGD010000113.1:0-20346 GCF_042733235.1 Kitasatospora sp. NPDC059722 | reverse complement strand
GCGCGCGTGGTGCGCGCGCGGGGGGGGGGGGCGGGGGTGCCTCCAACGACCACGGCTTGGCATCTCTACGGGCGGCGCCGCCCCCTCCCCTAATCGAACAGGGCCCCAGGGCACCCGCGTCGTCGAAGGACACCTCGACGACCTCCGGGCCCGCCTCGCCTGGAGTCGGGACAACCGGTACCCGATCGAGCCCTGACCCCTTCAGGGGCCGGGGGGATCGGGCTGTCCGTCGGAGTGACTCCGGCGCCCCGCGCAGGGAAAACCGGTGGAGGTGCCCGGCAGGTACCGGTAGCGTCCGGACTTTGATGACTGACGAATCCTGGGACACCATCGCCGACTGGTACGCGGCACTCCTCCGTGCCGGCTCCGCGCTCAACGACTTCAACCGCGACGTTCTCCTGGCCCTCCTCCCCGACGAGTTGAGCGGCCTCCGCGTCCTCGACCTCGGCTGCGGTGAGGGGATCATCACCCGCGCGCTGGCCGCGCGCGGAGCCGCGGCCACGGGCATCGACCCGTCCCCGCGGCTGATCGAACACGCGCGGGCCGCCGGAACGCCCGGGCCCGGCACGGTGGTCTACGCCGTCGACGACGGCTGCGTGCTCGGCACGGTCGCCGACGGCTCGGTCGACCGGATGACCGCCGGACTGTCCCTGAACCACGTGCCCGACCTCGACGCCGCGCTCGCGGCCGTGCGGCGCGTGCTGGTACCCCGGGGCACGCTGGCCTTCAGCATCCCCCACCCCTGCTTCGAAGCACCCCACGCCTCCTGGACGACCGCCACCGACGGCACCGCCCGCAGGGTCGTGGGCGACTACCTCGCCGAAGGGTTCCGGCGCTCCGACAACCCCCGGGCCGTCCGCCGGGCCGGCAACCAACACCGCACCCTGGCCACGTACTTGGCTGCGCTGCTCCGGCACGGCTTCACCCTGGAGGCCGTCACCGAGCCGACGCCGACCGCCCACGTCGCGGCCCGGCGGCCGAAGCGAGCCGGGCTGCCGCCGTTCCTCGTCGTCCGCGTTCGCTCGGCCTGAACCACACCAGCGCGAGGGGGCAACGGCTACGCCCGGTTCATCGACGACGCGGGCCTGATCGTCAAGGTCCGGAGCCTCCACCCCCAGCCCTGGGTCACCCGCCACCTCGCGGTGGTCGGGCGCCCGTAGCAGCACTCCCCCTCCGGTACGACTGGCCGGGTCGTACCGGAGGGGGAGGTTTCGGCCGGAATTCCGGCCGACCACCGGCCCGGCCGTTGACCACAAGTCGGCCGCAGCGCTTGGCTCTTGCCGAGCCGGGCCGCGGGGGTGTCGGAGCCCGGCACCGTCATCAGGGGAGGACGTTCCATGACCACCGCCCGCACCCGCCGCCGGTCGGCGCGCGCCGCCGCCGTCCTGGCGGTCGCCCTCGCGGTCGGCGCCGCGACGCCGTCCGCCGAGGCCCGCCCACCCAAGGGCGACACCGCCCGCGTCAGCGAAGGCGCCAAGGGCGAGCAGCTCGACGGCTACTCGACCGCGCTCGGGCTGAGCGACGACGGCCGCTCCGCGCTCTTCTCGTCCACGGCCACCAACCTGCTGCCCCAGGGCGGCACTCCGAACAACACCGAGATCTACGTGAAGGACCTGCGCAACGGCCACGTCGAGCGGGTCAGCGTCGCCGACGACGGCGCCAAGCTCGACGCCATGACCTTCCAGGCCTCGATCAGCGGTGACGGCCGGTACGTCGCGTTCAGCACCACGGCCACCAACGTGCTGCCCGGTGGGTCGAAGCACCGCAGCGACGTCTACGTGCGCGACCGCTGGACCGGCCGCACGGAACTCGTCACCGCGGGCGGCCTGCCCACCACCGACGACCAGACCCCGTACGACGCCCAGAGCCCCTCGATCAGCCGCGACGGCCGCTACGTCGCCTACGTCTCCAATCGCGGCGACCTCGCCGCCGGCCCCGCCACCCGCGGCCGGAACAACGTCTACGTCACCGACCGCTGGACCCACACCAGCCGCCTCGTCACCCTCGGCGCGAACGGCGCGGCCGCCGACAGCAACTCCTTCAACCCCACGATCAGCGCGGACGGCTCCACCATCGGGTTCGGCTCCCGGGCGGGCAACCTGCTCCCGGCCGCCCCTGCCCTCGCCGCGTCTCCAGGGCTTGCACGCGGGCCCCACTACTACCCCTACTACGTCTGGAAGGCCGACACCGGCAGGACCGCCGCCGGCAGCGTGGACGAGGCCGGGCACCTGGGCGGCGCCGCCTACGACGCCCGGGTCAGCCGGGACGGCCGCTACGCCGTCTACAGCCTCGCGACCTTCGGCCAGGGGCAGCCCGGTCACGGCGGCACCCGGCTCGACGTGTACGTCCACGAGCTCGCCACCGGCAGGACCACCAAGGTCGACACCGGCCTGCCCGGCACCACCAGCCCCGACGCCGACTCCTCCGGCGGTGCCATGACCGCCGACGACCGCTGGGTCTACTTCGACTCCAGCGCCGACAACCTCGTCCCCGGCGACACCAACAACGCCACCGACGTCTTCCGCCGCGACCTGTGGACCGGGACGATCGAGCGGATCAGCCTCACCCGCGACGGCCGGCAGAGCGACACGGGCGCCTACAGCCCCTCCGTGGACGCCACCGGCGACACGGTGATCTTCGACGCCGACGACGGCAACCTGGTGCCGGGAGACACCAACGCGCTCCAGGACGTCTTCCTGCGCCGCCCGTGAGGCACTGACTCCGCCGTCGGAGCCGGGGAGTGCCTCTCCGGCCGCCGGGAGCGTCGGCCACGTGGCCGGCGCCCAGGGAGAGGCACTCCTCACACCCCCCGCCATTCCAGGCGTCACCGCCGGGCCTCGACCACCCCTCGCGGTCGCCGTGCCTGCGCAGCGGCCCGAAGGGGCAGCGCCGGTAACGGAGGTTGCGCCGGGGCGTCCTGGGGCTGCTGGGCCGGCCCACCGGACGGTTGGTCCTGCATGGGGCAGTTCGCCCACCGGATCGACCCTCAGTCGGCCCACACCCGCGCGAGGCAGCGCCCGGCCCGCGGCGGGGGCGGGTCGACGAAGGCGGTCCGGCCGTGCAGCACGGTCGTGTTGTCCACCAGCAACAGGTCACCGCGCCCCAGCTGCACGCGCAGGACCATCCTCGGGTCGGCGACGACCTCGTCGAAGGCATCCAGGGCCTCCACTTGACGATCGGTCAACGGCGAGCCGCACTCCTGCTGACCGCGAGTGATCCAGTACCGGTTGTACTGCACCTCCAGCCGGCCGGCACTGCGCCGGAACACGGGGTAGACACGCTCGTAGCCCGGCCCGTCGCCGAAGTCGAAGTCCCCGTAAAGGGCCGGCAGCACCTCCGGGCGGGAGCCGAGCAGGACGTCGTGCACGGCATGCCCGCTGACCAGCAGCGAGTCGCCGCCGGAGCCCGCCGGGCGTACACACAGCAGGGCCATCAGCCGCGCAGGCCGCGGGGACATCCCGCGGTCGGTGTGCGGCCCGAGCTCCGCCTCGTCCCGCTGCCTGCCCGCCGTGAGCAGGTTGTGCCCGGGCAGGGCCAGGTCCACCGGGCGCACCTCGCCCACCTGTGCCAGGATCCGGCGGCACACCTCGACGCAGTCCTCGTCGGCCGGCGCCTCCAGGTCGAGCCCGCGCACGACCGCGAATCCGGGCCCGTGACGCAGGTGCTCCGCGACCCGGTCCACCGGGACCACCCAGTCGCGCTCCTCCAGCTCCGCCCCCTGCCACGCCGAGGGCCCTCCGACCGCGACCGGTGCGTCCATCAACGGCCTCCTCCCGCCTCGACCCGGACACACCGCGAGCGTAAGGCCCTGCGCCGTGCAGGTCACCGGCCTGACGGAGCACCGGCCGGGCGCGCCGGAGCGCCACCGCGCCCCGCTGACGCACACCCGGCGGTCAGAGGCGCACGATCGCCCAGTACAGCATCCCCACCGATGCCGCCAGGGCCACGAAGGCGAACACGACCGCGCCGCCGATGCCCTGGTACGGGTCGTACGGCGCGTAGGGCGTCTTGGGCGAGACCACGACGGTCGTGAACGAACCCAGCGGCGGCGGATTGCTGCCGGACGCGTTTCCCACCGTGGCCTGGTAGGTGCGGTCGTTGAGGTAGTACCGCACGATGGGCCGCAGGTAGAACTCGTCGGCCCGGTCCCCCACCCGCTTGTCGTAGTCCACCACCTCGGCCTGCAGGCGGACACCCTCGCCGCGCACCCGCCGGAAGTCGGCGTTCAGGTCGAGTACGTACTTCACCATCCGCACCGTCATCACGAGAACGAACAGCGCGACCCCCAGAAACAGCATGGTGATTGTCTAGCACCCGCCACTCCCCGGCGGCCAGAGGTGCGCGCCACCCGCAGCGACGACTCCACCCCCCCCGACCTCACCCCCGCGTCACGGGTTTGGCGTGGGGGAGCCCCCGCGGCGTCCCCGCCCGCCGCGCGCACCCGGCCCTGCGCGACCCCGCCCCCCGGCGCCCCGGGCCTCCGTGAGCCACGCGAACACGGGGGCCAGGCTCGGCGGGACCGGCCAGCCGTTGATGACGGCCAGCAGGTGCCAGTAGCGTTCCGTCCGCGGGTCGCCCGCGACCTCCAGGCGGGTCAGCAGCCACCGGCGCAGGTCGGCGTCGTCGGCGCGGTCGAAGGTCTCCGCGTAGCGGGCACTCAGGGTGTCGAGGATGCGCCCGCCCTCGGGCGAGGCCGGGGCGGTGCCGGCGTCGAGCGCGCGGCCGACTTCGTCGCGCACGGTCTCCGTGAGCTGCTGGTGGAGTCCGGTGGTGTCGCCCTGGGCGCGTTCGGCCGCCTGGTACTGCGCCATGCGGCGGACGGCGGCGCGGAAGTCCGGGTCCTGGGCGAGTTCGGCGAGTTCCACCCAGGCGTCCACCTGGTCGGGTTCGGGGTCGTCCGGCAGGTCGGGCATGGCCGAGCGCATCATGTCGACGAACTCGGCGTTGGCGTCCAGGCCGCCGAACGTGTCGTCGATGAAGTCGCCGATGAGACGCCGGCGTTCGGCGTCGGAGAGCTTTGCGAGCTTGTGCATGAGATCCATTTCCTCGGTGGTGGAGCCCCGCTTGGCCACTGCGCGCAGCACCGCCCGCCGCAGCCGGAGGGTGCGGATCTGCACCTCCAGGGCGTCGGCGTGCGCGGCCGCGATCTCGGGCACCGAGACCTCGTCGTCCAGCACCCGCCGGATGACGGCGAGGTCGAGTCCCAGGTCGCGAAGCGTGCGTACGAGGTCCAGGCGCGCGAGTGCGCCGACGTCGTACAGCCGGTAGCCGGCCGGGCTGCGGTCCGTCGGCGGCACGATCCCGGAGTCGGAGTAGAACCGGATGGTCTTGACCGTCAGCCCGGTGCGCCGGGCCAGGTCACCGATCGAGAAGAGCGTGTCGCCGTCCATGCCCCCACCTTCGCGTCTCCCCCTGCTGGAGACTCAAGCTCCTTCGCCCGCCGAACGGTAGTGGACCGGCTCCCGGCCGTTGACGTTCCATCACGGGATTCCGAACGGCGCCTTGGACGGACTCTGGACGGACTCTGGACGGAGGACACCTTGTGTCCTACTGTGAACGATGTGTTCTCAACCACGGCACCACCGAGGATCGAAGGAGAGCCGGGCCCCATGGCCGACACGTTCCAGGCGGGCAAGTCCGAACTGGTGGACCTCGCCCAGCGCCGCATGGCGACCGCGATACCCGACAACGGCTGGACGGTGCGCCAGAAGCTCGCGCTGACCTGCCGCATCCTGTTCGACGCCGGGCACGACTCCGGCCTCGCCGGGCAGATCACCGCCCGCGCCGAGCGCCCCGGCACCTACTACACGCAGCGCCTCGGGCTCGGCTTCGACGAGATCACCGAGGACAACCTCCTCCTCGTCGACGAGGACCTCGACGTCCTCGAAGGCGACGGGATGGCCAACCCGGCCAACCGGTTCCACAGTTGGGTCTACCGCGCCCGCCCGGACGTCAACTGCGTCATCCACACCCACCCGCTGCACATCTCCGCGCTGTCCATGCTGGAGACCCCGCTGATCGTCTCCCACATGGACGCGTGCCCGCTCTACGACGACTGCGCGTTCCTGGAGAAGTGGCCCGGCATCCCCGTCGGCAACGAGGAGGGCGAGATCATCTCCGCCGCCCTCGGCGACAAGCGCGCCCTGCTGCTCGCCCACCACGGCCAGCTCGTCGCCACCGGGACGGTCGAGGAGGCGTGCACGCTCGCCCTGCTCTTCGAACGGACCGCGAAACTCCAGCTGTTGGCGAGCGCCGCCGGGAAGATCCAGGAGATCCCCGAACTCCTCGCGCAGGAGGCCCACGACTGGACGTCCACCCCCAAGCGCGGCCAGGCGAACTTCGCCTACTACGCCCGCCGCGCCCTGCGCGCCGGCCACGGCGACGCGCTCACCGCCCGGGAGGGTTCCTGACATGGCGACCACCCTGGAAGGGATCATCGCCTACCCGGTGACCCCGTTCTCGCGCACCGACGACAGCCTCGACCTCGTCCGACTCGCAGCCCTCATCGAGCGGTTGATCGCCGGTGGCTGCCACGCCATCGCCCCGCTCGGCTCCACCGGCGAGAGCGCCTACCTCGACGACGCCGAGTGGTACGCCGCCGCCGAGGCGTCCGTCTCCGCCGTCGCCGGACGCGTCCCGACCGTCGTCGGCATCGCCGACCTCACCACCCGCAGCGCCGTCCGCCGCGCCCGGTTCGCCGAGAAGGCCGGCGCCGACGTGGTGATGGTGCTGCCGCTCTCGTACTGGCGCCTGGACGAACGGGAGATCACCCGCCACTACACCACCATCGCCGACGCGATCGGCATCCCGCTGATGGTCTACAACAACCCGGCGACGGCCGGCGTCGACCTCCCGCCGGAGCTCCTGCACCGGCTCGTCACCGAGGTCGACAACATCACCATGGTCAAGGAGAGCAGCGGCGACATCCAGCGGATGCACCGCCTCACCCAACTCTCCGACGGCGCCCTGCCGTTCTACAACGGCTCCAACCCGCTCGCCCTGGCGGCCTTCGCCGCCGGCGCGTCCGGCTGGTGCACGGCCGCGCCCTGTGTGATCCCGGAGCTCACGCTGGAGCTGTACCGGGCGGTGCAGGCGGGCGACCTGGACAGGGCCCGTGAGGTGTACTACCGCCAGCTCCCGGTGCTCCGGTTCCTGCTCGACGGCGGCCTGCCGACGACAGTCAAGGCGGGATTGGCCCTGCGGGGCCTGGACGTCGGCGAGCCCCGCAAGCCGCTGCTCCCGCTCGACGAGGCGGGGACGGCGGAGCTGGCCCGGCTGCTGGCCGCGGCCGTCTGAGTACCCGGCGAGTGCCGCGCCCGGCCCCGTCGCGAACGGCGGAGCCGGGCACGGCAGTTCACCGGGCCCGTCGCGAACGGTCGAGCTGGGCAAGGGCGTTCACCGGCCCCGGCGGGCCGCCCCTTGCCGCGCGGCCATCGCCTGATCACGGACGTGCGGCTCCGCGTCCCGCTCCAGCCTGGCCAGGACGTCGGCCACCGCCTCGTCGCCGATCTCCGTCGCGGGAAAGCGCCGCAGGGCGATGGCCACCCAGGCCCGCACGCTCGGGCTGTCGTCGTTGACGAGGCGGCAGATGTCCGGCAGGGTGCGCGGCTGGCGGCGGTAGCCGAGCGAGCTGAGGGCGGAGATGCGCACCTGCTCGGCGGGATCGGCCAGGAGGCCCACCATCAGGTCCACGGCCGCCGGGTCCGTGCCGTGGCTGCCGAGGGCGCCGGCGACCACGCTGCGGATCCGCTCGTCCGGGTCGTGCGCCGCGCGGGCCAGGACGGCGACGTCGGCCGGGTCGGGGACGAAGCCGAGCAGCCAGAGCGCCGCCCGGCGCAGGTCGGCGTCGGCGCTCTCCGTCGAGGGCAGGAGGGTGCGGCGCGCGGCGGACGGATCGTCCTGGGCGAGGACGGTGATCATCGTCGTCAGGCTGTCCTGGTCGTCCCCCAGGTCGCGGGACCAGGCCCGCAGCAGCACGGGCAGGGACGAGCGGCCGGCCGTCTCGGCGAGGAGGCCGGCGAGGACGGAGCGGGCGTACTGGTTCCGGGCGGCGACGGCCGTTTCCAGGTGCGCCTCCAGGCGCGGGACGAGGTCGGCGCTGAGCGTGCCGGTGAGGTGGGCCCCGATCGCGGCCAGCTCGTCGAGATCGCCGTCGGGGTCGAGCAGTCCGGCCACGAGTTCATCGAGCAGCACGGTCTGGTCGTCCGCCGCCAGGTCCCTCACATCGTCCCCCTCGTCACTCCGGCCGCACCGAGCCGTCGGCCGTCAGTGCCCGACCTTTCGGGCTGCGGCACTCTACCAAGCCGTCCGAAACGGCCGGGAGGGCGTCAGGGCAGGCTCGGCACCCGGTCCGAGGGGCCGGCCGGGTCGTCGTGGATCACCACGAGGATGTGCGCGGGCTCCGGCCCGGTGCTCCGACAGCGGTGCGGGAGAGCGGAGTTGAAGTAGACGCTGTCCCCGGGCCCGAGGTGGACGGTCCGCTCGGGGAACTCCAGCTCCGCCGTGCCCGCGTGGACGAAGAAGAACTCCTCCCCCGCGTGCGACTTGAACGGCGATCCGGCGTTGTCGAGCGGCGGGTACATCACGAACGGCACCATCCGCTTGCCGCTGAGCCCGGTCGCGATGCCCTCGTAGTTCGGGGCGCCCGGGCCGGTCCCGCTCGCGATCGGCGTCCGCTCCCCGGCGCGGACGACGGTGACGAGCTCCGGCTCCACTTCGTCCGAGAAGAGCCGGCCGACGTCGACCTTGAGCGCGTGGGCGAGCTTGAGCGCCGTCGAGATCGACGGGTCGCCGAGCCCGCGCTCGATCTTGGAGAGGTAGCTCTTGGTGACCCCGACCTGTTCGGCCAGCGCTTCGAGGCTGAGCCGGTTCTGCTGCCTCAGCACCCGCAACCTTCCGGCCATGCCCCACCCCTCACCCGCGAATCGTCCGGCCCATCATCCCATCACCACCCGCCGGACCGGCCCGCCGTTCGAGGCACGGCCGCGCTAAACCCGATGGACGCCTGTACGAACCTTCGGCCATAGTCGCTGGGTGCCGAGCCAACCCCCACCCCAGCCCCCGCCCCCGCCCGCCCGTCGCTTCGCCTGGGCGGGCCGCAACTTCCGGATCCAGACGGCCGCCACCGTGGTCAGTGGCCTCGGCAACGCCGGTGCGCCGATCGCCACCGCCTTCGCCGTGCTCGGCGACGGCGGGTCCGGCACCGAGGTCGGGTACGTCACGGCCGCCCGCCTGCTGCCGACCGTCCTGCTACTGGTGATCGGCGGCGCCCTCGCCGACCGGCTGCCGCGCCACCACGTCATGGTCGCGGCCAACCTGTTCAGCGGCCTCTCCCAGGCCGTCCTGGCCGCGCTCGTGCTGAACGGCCACACCCAGCTCTGGCAGTTGCTCGTCCTCTCCGCGGCCGGTGGCGCCGGCTTCGCGCTCTACGCCCCCGCGGCCGAGGGCATGATCCTCCAGAGCGTCCCGCCGGACCACGCCGCCCGGGCGTTCTCGGTCTTCCGGATGGGCCAGAACGCCAGCCAGATCGGCGGGGCCGCCCTCGGCGGCGTGCTCACCGCCGCCGTCGGGCCCGGCTGGGTGCTCGGCCTCGACGCCGTCTGCTTCCTGGTCGCCGCCGCCCTGCGCTTCTTCCTGGAGGCCGAGGCCGCACCCGCCGCCTCCGACACCACCATGCTGAGCGAACTGCGGGACGGCTGGCGGGAGTTCGCCTCCCGCCGGTGGCTCTGGGTGGTCGTCCTCCAGTTCTCCGTCCTGGTGGCCTGCGTCGGCGCGGTCGAGTCCGTGTACGGTCCGGTCGTCGCGGAGGAGCGGCTCGGCGGCGCCGCGGACTGGGGACTGGCGATGGCCGCCTACGGGGTCGGGCTGGTCGTCACCGGCCTGCTGATGGTGCGCTGGCAGCCGCGCCGCATCCTGCTGGTCGGCAACTGGGGCGTGTTCCTGTTCGGCGTCCCCGCGCTCGCCCTGGCGCTCGCGGCACCGCTGCCGGTGCTGATCGCGGCGATGTTCCTCTCCGGCGTCGGCGTCACCGTCTTCGGCGTGAACTGGATGGTCGCGCTCCAGCAGGAGATCCCGGCCGAGATGTTCTCCCGCGTCTGCGCCTACGACCACCTCGGCTCGCTCTCCCTCGCCCCGCTCGGCATCGCCCTGGCCGGCCCGGTCTCGAACGCGCTCGGCATCTCCGGCGCGCTGTGGGCGTGCGCCGTGATCTGCACCCTCCTCAGCGCGGCGGTCCTCCTCGAACCCCAGATCCGCCGACTCACCCGCAGGACCGCCGACGACGTGCCCGCGGCTCCCGAGCCCGCACCCGTGTCCTGAGGCGTCCCCCTCAGCCCCGGCCGGGCTTCCCCGGCCGGGGCCGCCTGCCCAGGGCCGCCCGGAGCGACAGGCCCCGTTCCCGCCAGACGATCCCGGTGACCGCCCCCAGGATGATCACCACGCCGAGGGCGATCAGCCAGGACATGAGGAAGAAGACCACCCCGATCGGCCCGTACTCCGCCGTGTTCGACGTGACGGTGTCCGAGGCGGTGAACGAGAACACCACCCGCATCCCCAGGTAGCAGACGGCGGTGATGACGGCGGACGGCAGCAGGTCGCGCCACGGCACCCGGCCCGCCAGGAGGAGCCGCATCAGCACCCACCAGAGCAGGGCGGCCGCCACCAGTGCGACGGCCCCGAGGAGCACGGGCCCGCCCACCCGGTGCAGTGCCGGCCCGGTCCACGCCGCCAGGGCCGCCCCCGCGATCACCACGGCCAGCGACAGCACCTGGTGGAGCACGTCCCGCACCCCCCGCCCAGGGAGCTCGAAGATCCGCTGGTACAGCTGCTGCAGCGCCGACGCCGCGGCGAAGCCGCCCAGGACGAAGAACACCGACGCCGTGCCCGTGACGGCGCTGCTCGTGGTGGTCGACGGGGCGAACAGGTCGCTCACGTCGGCCGACGCCTGCCGGTCCAGGCCCAGGCGCCGCACCAGGGCGGTCACCGTCGAGCGGCCGGCCAGCGCATTCGTCACGATCATGAACGGGAAGAAGCAGAGCAGGAGCGTGGCGGCGAACTGGAGCCCCTGGCTCATGAAGTCGACCGCCTCCAGCCGCTTCCACAGCGCCTCGGCCCACGATCCCGCGTACCGCTCCCTCCCCGAACGCACCATCCGCGCCATCCGCGTCAGGTGGTTGTCGGCCCTCATGGCTGGCGGCTCCCCCTCGCTGCGGACCCGCAGGGACGTGACGGCGGACGACGCCGCTCGCCCGACGTCCTATCACGGAGCGCCCCGGAGCACCGGAACCGTCATCCGGTCGGACGGCGGTCGTCCGCGTCGGCGTCACGGCGTGCCGAGGGCGGCCTCCTCGCGGTCGAGGTCGTGCTGGAGGCGGCGGCGGGTGGTGTCGCTGATGCGGTGCTCGTCGTAGAGACGGCGCAGTTCGGTGCTCTGGACGGCGATGACCTCGCGGCGCAGCTGGCGGTAGGAGGCGTCGGCGGTGGTGCCGTCGGGGGCCTCGGGGGTGCGGTCGAGGCGGGCGGTCAGGGCGCGGCGGACGCGGTCGACGGCGGTGTCGGACAGGGCTTCCAGTTCGGCGAGGTTCTCGACGTGGTCGAGGGCGGTGCGGTTGAGGGCGTCGCGGGCGTCGTCCTCCTCGCGGACGGTGTGCTCGGGTTCGAGGGCGAGGCCGGAGCGGTTGACCACGGCGGCCAGGGTGAGGCCCTGGCCGACCAGCGTGAGGACGACGACGGCGGTGGTGAGGACCAGGACCAGCGGGCGTCCGGCGAGCTTCGTGCCGTCGTCGGTGACGAGCGGGATCGAGAGGGCGGCGGCCAGCGGCATGACCCCGCGGGTGCCGGCCCAGGTGACCACCCCGGCCACCCGCCAGGAGAGCCGGCCGCGGCCCTGCGTCGGCTTGACCGCCCGGGTCAGCGGCAGGGTGGAGAGCACGCGCACCGCGATCAGCACGGCGGCCAGGGCGAGCGCCTGGAGCGGCCACAGGCCGGTGCCCGCGGGCAGGTCCCGTACCAGGGTGGGCAGTTCGAGGCCGACGATGCTGAAGACGACGCTCTCCAGCAGGAAGACGACCACCGCGTAGACGGCGTTCAGCTGGAGGCGGATGTGGGCGTCGGTGAGCCGGTGGCCGGAGCGGCCGAGCAGCACGCCGGCGACGACGACCGAGGTGACGCCGGAGGTGTGCACGGACTCGGCCAGGACGTAGGCGGCGTACGGAGTCACCAGCGCTATGACGGTCTCCAGTACCGGGTCGACAGTGCGGCGCCGGACGAGCCACACCAGGCCCGCGACGGCGGCCCCCACCAGACTCCCGCCGCCGCCGAGCACCAGGAACTCCCCGCCCGCCGCCGGCACGCTCACCGCCGCGCCGACGGCCACCGCGATGCCGACGGCCACCTTGAACAGCACCAGTGAGGTCGCGTCGTTGAACAGGCTCTCCGCCTGCACCAGCACCTGGACCCGTCCCGGCAGCGCCAGCCGGCGCCCGAGCGCGGTGACCGCCACCGGGTCGGTGCTGGACAGCACGGCGCCCAGCACGAACGCCATCGCGGGCGGCAGGCCCGCGACGGCGACGGCCGCGAAGCCCACGGCGGCGGCGGAGGCGAAGACCAGGCCGAAGGAGAGGATCGTGACCGGGCGCCACACCGTGCGCAGGTCCCGCAGGGACAGCTCCTCGGCGGAGGCGTACAGCAGCGGCGGCAGGACCACCATGCCGATGATCTGCGGCGGAACGTGCAGGGCGGGGACGCCGGGCACCAGGGCCACCCCGACACCGGCCAGGACGAGCAGCGACGGCGCGGGCACCCGCAGGCGCCCGGCGAAGGTGGCCACGGCCGTGCCCAGAACCACCAGGACGAGAACGATCCCGACTACGTGCATCGACGGAAACAACCCCACCACGACGAACGGGGTCACCGCCGCCCGAATGCCGCAGTAGTCCCCCGAGCCGACCAGGCTTCCCGGCACACCTGCGGTCATCTTATCGGTGCATTAGCGGTGGTGACAGCGCATATCCGCCGGGGAGCAGCCGCCGGAAACAGGGTTCGTACCCCGAACCGAGCGACGTGCCCTGTCGGTCGAGGCCGACAGATACCGATCTTGACGTGACTGACGAGTGTGGAGTCAGATGCAGGGAGACGTCGTCGGCACGGAGACGCGGCACGGCCGCAGGGGGTTTGGCGTGTTTGTCACGGAAGAAGCCACTTTCGATCCTGATGAGATGTTGGGCCTCTACGCCTCGGTCGGCTGGGAGGGCTACACCGCCGACGTCGACAAGCTCTGTCGCGGCCTGCGGAACTCTCATCTCGTCATCACCGCGCGAGACGGTTCAGGAACGCTCCTCGGACTGGCCCGGACCGTCTCCGACGACGAACACATCTGTTATGTCCAGGACGTCGTGGTCAACCCTGCGCATCACCGACAGGGTGTCGGCCGGGCCCTGGTCGAACACCTCATGCGACGCTACTCGCACTGCCGGTTCTTCCTCCTCTCCACGGACCACGAGTCGTCACCGGAAGGCGAGCGCAACCATGCGTTCTACCGGAGCCTGGGCTTTCTGTCCTACGAGGAGAAGCAGATGGCAGGCTTCGGACTGCCCAGGAACCGCCCCGACCTGCGTGACATGACGTCATAGAGATCCGCCCTTCCCGGCCGGCCGACCACCGCCCTGAGTGGAACCACGCAAAGTCGCATGACAGCTGCGGCCGGCTCCGTGATCCTTGACCGATGGCCATGGAACCGGACACTCTCAGCCTGAGCATCCTCTGCCCACCACCCGGCGAGGGCTACCTGGAGATCCGCCCGATCGTCAGCGGCCGGGACCTCCTGGCCGACCTGTCCCTCCGCAGCACGAAGTCAGGCGGCCCCCGTTTCGTGGGTTCGGGCCCCCGGTATCTCCTGGGCCGGGGCAGGCCGTTGCATGCCACTGCGACGCCCCACGAGGTTCGGCTCGCTCGATCCGGGTGCGGCTTGGAGCAGTGCTGCAGCGCTCTGTACGTGACGGTCACGCGGGACGAGGACCATGTCGTCTGGGCAGGCTGGCGCGACCCGGCCGAGCGGGGCTTCGACCTGCCGGAGTTTCGGTTCGCCGCGGATCGGTACGAGGCCGAGGTCCTGCGTGCCGAGGAGGACCGCAGTTGGGAGTGGCCGGCAGCGGTCGTTGCAACGCTGCTTGAAGCGGGGCTGAGGCGACGCGAGGACTGGCTCGCCAGGTGGGACTGCGAGTTGGAAGCCGTCTGGGCCTCCCGCGGGGAACCCGATCGGATCGACGTCGTCCTGAGGCATCCCCCTGGCCGGGAGGAGACAGACCTGCCCTGGGCCCAGTTCCTGATGACCCTCCCGATCTCCGCAGACGACCCGCCGGACCAGGCCAGGCACCTTGAAGCGCAACTGACCGCAGGTGATCCCCGTGCCACCGCCGAGCTCTGCGGAGGGTACAACCCCGGGCACGTGGGCTACCCGCGGCCGTAGCCGGCCCCGGCTAGGCCCGTGGCGGCAGCGGCAGTACGCCGGCCCGCCACGGGGTGGCCAGGGCCAGGGCGGGGCCGGTGGGGGACGGCAGTAGGCGGGCGGCCAGGACGGGTTCGCCTAGGGCGGGGAGTTCGGTGATGATCTGGCGGTTGGTCAGGTCCCAGATCCGGATGGCGGTCTCTGCGATGTGGGTCACGATGATCTGGCGTCGGTGGGAGTCGTCGACGAGGGCCTGGTCTCCCTCGGCCGCCTCTACCGGCAGGCGGCCGATCTCCTCGCCGGTGACGGCCTCGTGGACGGCCAGGCCGGACGGGCCGGTCAGGGAGACCAGCTTGCCGGAGGTGCTCGGGGCCACGTCCGTCACGTCGGTGCGGTTGCCGAAGGTGTGGCGGACCCAGCCGCTGGAGCCGTCCCAGGCCACCGCGCCGGCCGCGGCCCGCCAGCCGATCACGGTGCGGTTGGGGGCGGGGAGCACGTGCGAGGGGCGGAAGCCGCCCACGATGGCTCGCCAGCGGCCCGATCCCACCTGGGCGATGGGCTGCAGGTCCGGGCCGGCCAGGGCCATTCCGCGCTTGCCTCGATGTTCGAAGACCGCGCCGGTGATGTACTGCTTCGGCGACTCCGGCTGTAGCACCAGCGGGTGGCCGAGGACGGGTTCCCGGCCGCGCAGGTCGGCCTCCACGAGCTCCTGGTCCGCCTGCCGTAGGACCGTCAGCGTGGTTGCGTCGTGGTCGGCGGCCAGGAGCACGCCTCCGTCCAACCCGGGCAGGCTCCGCGGCGGCGCCCCCGCCTCGTGGACCTCCAGCGACGACCACGACCGCCCGTGCAGGCTCACCGCCAGCGCCGGCACGCCCCGGGCGAGGACCGGTTGCAGCCACGCCCGCTCGACGTTCCGGCCCGACTCGCAGACGAACAGCGGGCGCAGCGCCGACACCGTCGGCCCAGGAGGAGGCGGAAGAGGAGGCAGCACAGGACTTGGGGACGGGAGCCGATCGAAGCTCGTCCCGCGAACGGTCGGGGTGTAACCCGGCGGCACGACGACCGGCCCCGTCACCACCGCCTGCAGGCTCCTGCGCAGCGAGTCGGCCGTCGCCGTCGCGTCCGGGCGCAGTGCCGGGTCCTTGTCCAGCAGCGCGTCGAGCACCCCGGCCAGCGGGCCGGCCTTCTCGGGCGGCGCGGGCGGCTGGGTGAGGATCGAGACGTACAGCGCCGTCAGCGTCGTCGCGTCGAACGGGCGGCGGCCTTCGACGAGCGCGTACAGCGTGGCGCCCAGCGACCACATGTCGCTGGCGGGCGTGGCCTCGCGGCCCTCCAACTGCTCCGGCGCCATGTAGTGCGGCGTGCCGATGGCGACGCCGGTGCGGGTGAGCTGGGTGGTGGCGTCGAGGACGCGTGCGATGCCGAAGTCGGCGATGACGGCGCGGCTGCCGGACAGCAGGACGTTCTCCGGCTTCAGGTCGCGGTGCACGATGCCGGCGGCGTGCGCGTGGGCCAGCGCGTCGGCCATGGCGGCGCCGAGTTCCGCGACCCTGCGCCAGTCCAGGGCCCCGCGCTCGCGGACCTCGTCGGCCAGGGACGAACCCTGGATCAGTTCCATGACGATCCACGGGATCCCGCCGTCGGTGACGACGTCGTGGACCGTGATGACCCCGTCGTGCCGCAGCCGGGCCGCGACGCGCGCCTCGCGCAGGGCCCGCTCCACCAGCTCGCGGCGCTCGTCGGCGGGCAGGTCGTCCGGGAGCATCAGCTCCTTGACCGCGACCACCCGGTCGAGGTTGGCGTCGTGGCCACCCCACACCCGGCCCATCCCGCCCCGGCCGATCAGCCGGTCCAGCCGGTACCGGCCGTTGACGACGTACCCCACCCCACCAGACATGCGGGTCACTCTAGTGCCGTGGCCCCCGGGCCACCCGGCCCGGCCACCCGGGGCCGGGCCAGGTCGGGCGGGTCTGCCGGACGGTCCTACGGGTAGGCCGTAACGGTCGACGGCGTGGTGGAGGTGCCGGTGGTCGCGGCACCGGTGTCGTTGACGACGTGGTTGAACTGGCCCTTGCCGCCGAGCGAGACGACCAGGAGGTCGTGGAAGCGGACGTCGGGCCGGGTCGGCGTCTCGAAGGCGTGGTCCATGCGGATGGTCGGGTCGACGTTGAAGTAGCAGTAGCTCCCGAGGCCCCAACCCTCGTGGACGGCGACCGCGTCGTCGACCTTGTAGGCGGCGAAGCCCAGGGTCGGACCGTTCTGGATGGCGGCCTGGTTGGGCGCGTCGTACGCCTTCTCGTTCTGGAAGAAGATCGTGCGGCCGCGTTCGCCGGACCATTCGACGTCGTACTTCTTGAAGTGCTCCACGAACAGTCCGGTGCCGAGCACGTCGGAGCCGTGGACCACGAGGCCGTAGTCGGCGGGGTTGGTGTCCCAGCCGACGCCGGTGCCGTGGTCGGCCCGCCAGATCCAGGTGTGGTCGACGATCACGTTGGCGCTGTTGACGACGATGCCGCTCGTGGCCGCTCCGGCGCCGGCGCCGCCGACGCGGACGAACACGTCCTGGAGGGTGGTCGGGTCGGCGGCGTGGCCGGCGCCCGCGCCGTCAGGGCCGACCTGCACGAGGACGGGCGAGTTGACGGGCCCGGCGTCGACCAGGAGTCCGGCCAGCCGCACGCCGTCGACGTCCGCCACCTTGACGGCCGTCACGCCGATGTCGGGCACGAGGGTCGCCAGTCCGAGGCCGAGCACCACCGTGTCGGGCCGGGTGATCTCGATCGGCCGGTCCAGGTGGTACACGCCCGGGGTGAAGAGGAGGTCGAGCCCTTGGGCCAGGGCCGTGTTGACGGTCGCGGCGGTGGCTCCCGGCTTCACGACGTAGAAGTGGTTCAGCGGCCGCGACTCGCCCTGGAGGGCACCGTCCCAGGAGACCCCGCGCGCATTGGTGCGCAGGGCCGGGACGAATACCTTGTAGTCCGCGCCGTCGAGGTAGAGGAAGGGCTTCTCGCGGGAGACGGGCGTGGTGTCGAGCGTGGTGTAGGGCGGGTTGGGGAAGCTCTGGGCCGGCGCGCCCTGGACACCGGAGAAGACCTGGTTCCACACGCCGTTGGAGAAGCCGCCGATCGCGCTGTCACGGGTGTACCACTGCTGCTGCGAGTAGTTGCCGACGCTGCCGTCGATCCTGCTGTCCGCGATGTAGCCGCCGCTGGCCCATCCGTACCCGGCCGGGGAGAGGTTGAGGCCGCCGCGGACGTGCATGCGGCGGAACGGCGCGGCCTGGGCCACCGCCCAGCGGTCGGTGCCGTTGGCCGGGGTGAGGGCGAGGTTCTCGGCGGAGCGCCAGAAGTTCTGGGTGGCGTTGCCGTTGAACCAGCCGGCGTCGACCGTGACGTCGCCGTTGATCGAGGTGTCGTCGGGTTTCAGTCCCAGGCCGGCGACGGACGTGTAGAAGCCGAGCTGGAGGTTGAGGTTGCCGTAGGAGCCCGGTTTGAAGAGGAGGGCGTAGCGGTCGGTGCCGAACTGGTTGGACTCCTGCTGCTTGAAGACGCGGTCCGCGGTCGCCTGGATGTCGGGCGTCGAGGGGTCGAAGACCAGGACGTTGGGCCCGAGGTCGCCGCCGCCCTGGACGGGGGGCGCGTCGGAGGTGTTGACCTGGAACTCCCACAGCGAGTAGCCCCAGGCGGTGCCGCGGGCGAGCCCGTTCATGCGCACGTAGCGGCCGGTGCCGTTGACCGCGAGGGTCTCGGTGCCGCCCGTCCCGTGGTCGGTGGCGTACGCGGTGCGCCAGGTCGAACCGTCGTCCGAGACCTGGATCTGGTAGGAACGCCCGTACGCGGTCTCCCAGTCGAGGACGACGCGGCACACCTGGCGGACGGTGCCGAGGTCGACCTGGAGCCACTGGGGGTCGCTGAAGGCGGACGACCAGCGGGTGCCGGGGTCGCCGTCCACGGCCGCGGCCGCCGGTGTGCCCGCGTTCTCCGTGGAGGAGGCGGTGGCCGGCCGGCCCCGTGCGGCGTTGTCGGTCCCGCAGTCGGCGGCGGCCGTCGCCGCGGTCCTGGACGCGGCGGCCGCGGCCGGCGCCGATGGCGCGGCGGCCGATGCGAGTAACGCGAACAGGCCCAGTGCCATGGCCAGTCCCGTACGTCGGCGTGCTGAAGAACGCCTCATGGGCATGCCCCTCGGTGAGGTGGGTGGGGGCTCCGGCGGGGGGGGGGGGGGGGGGGGGGGGGGGGGGGGGCCGCCCCCGCCGCGCGCGCGGGGGGGGGGGGGGGGGGGGGGGGGGGGGTGCGGGGGGCGGGCCCGCCCCCCCGCGGGGCGCGGGCCCCGGGTGGGGGGGGGGGGGGCGCCGGGGGGCGCGGGGCCGGGCCCGGGGGCGGGGCACCCCGGGCCGCGCGATCGGGGGGGGTGCCGGAGAGCGGGGTCGGGGTGTCACCCGGTCGGCCGGCCGAGCCCGGCGACATCCCTGACGGGGAGTCTCCGGGCCGCCGCCGTACACTGTCAACCCTCCGACCGGACTTTCCTCACACCGTGAACTATGCGGTGGTATCGGTCAGCTGAGCACCGGCCCGGGCCTGCCCGCCCGAATCCAGGAAGTCCGACAGCGGCAGTGTGGCGGCCCCCAGGGTGACCGCCTCCGGCCCCAGGGTGCCGAGGACGATCAGCGTGTGCTCCCAGGGGAACCGCAGGGCGTACTCGCCGGCGGCGGCACGGATGCCCGGCAGCAGCCGCGGGCCCAGCAGCAGGCCGGCCCAGCCGCCGATCACGATCCGCTCCGGATTGAACAGGTTGACGAGATCGGCGATCCCCGCCCCGAGGTACTCGGCGGCCTCGTCGAGCAGCCCCACCGCCCCCGGGTCCCCGGCCTCGGCGGCGGCCAGCAACGCGGCCAGGCCCGACTTCTCGCCCCGGCAGGACGCCACGGTGCCCCACCGCTCGACCAGCGCCCCGGCCCCGACGTAGGCCTCCAGGCAGCCGCGGGCACCGCAGCGGCAGCGGCGTCCGCCGACGTGCACCTTGGTGTGCCCCCACTCCCCCGCACTGCTCGTGGCCCCCCGGAAACGCGCGCCGTCGGCGATGACGCAGGCGCCCACGCCCGAACCGAGGAGTGCCACCACCGCGTGCCGGGCCCCGCGGCCCGCGCCGAACCACATCTCGGCCTGCCCGAGCGTCTTGGCGCCGTTGTCGACGAACAGCGGCAGGTCCGTGCCGGCCCGCAGCAGGCGGCCGAGGGGGACGGCGTCCCAGCCCAGGGTCTGGCTGTGCACGACGACGTGCGGCCCGTCCGTGCCGGGGGCGCCCTGCTCGACGATCCCGGGCACGCCGATCCCGACGCCGAGGACCTGCTCCGCGGCCGTGCCGGTGCGGTCGAGCACGTCGGCCAGCCCGGCGAGGATCAGCTCCGCCACCCGGCCGACGTCCCGGCCCCGGTCGGACAACGGCTGGTCGGCGGCGGCGAGTTCGGTGCGGGCCAGGTCGAACAGGGCGACCCGGACCTGGGTCTCGCCCACGTCGACGCCCACCAGCCGGGCCCGGCCCGGGGCGACCCGGAGCATGGTGCGCGGGCGGCCGCCGTCGGAGCCGACCGAACCGCACTCCTCGACCAGGCCGTCCGCCAGCAGTTCGCCGGTCACGTTGCTGACCGAGCCCGCGCTGAGGCCGGTGAGCGAGCCCAGTTCCTGGCGGCTGAGCGGCCCGTCGAAGTACAGCCTCCGCAGCACCGCCGACCGGCTGCCCCGGCGCAGGTCCCGCACCGTGTTCCCGGCCCGCCCGGCCGCAGACACGCCCTTGTGTCCCGGTTCCATCATTCCTCGTCCCCTCGCTTGACGGACGGCTCCCCCGGTCGTTAAATCACGCCTTGAAGTAAGCCGCTGTACAGGGTACTTCGGTACTTCGCCACTCAAGGC
>NZ_JBHWGD010000112.1:0-20444 GCF_042733235.1 Kitasatospora sp. NPDC059722 | reverse complement strand
TCCTACGCCCTCAGCGGCGCATACACCGGCATCTACGGCTACGCCGGCCAGGTCTACTAACCCACACAAACACAACGGCCCTGCACCCCACCCAAGGGTGCAGGGCCGCCGTGTTGCTGCGAGGTGTCACCCTTCCTGCTGCGGCTTGCGGCGCAGAGCCATGAGCAGCAGGAACGCCGCCGTCAGGGCCGCCGAGAGGCGCAGGACGCCCGGGGCGGACGCCCAGGTCATCTGCCCGAGCTGCGAACCGGGTCCGGCTCCCGCCTGGCCGTGCTGGGTCTGGCGCATCTGGTAGAGGGTGGACGCGCTCATCGTGATCAGCGGGATGCCGAAGATCGCGAACTTGCGGGTGAGGTCCTTGAGTTGGCTGGAGAGGTAGCCGAGGCCCCAGCCCGCCAGCATGGCCGGGAAGAAACCGGTCCAGGCGCCGCCCGCGAGGAGGGCGGAGGCGAGCAGGAGCAGCGGGGACGGGCAGCGGCCGGCGAGTGCGCTCTTCTTCGGAGGCTTCGAGGACTTCGGGGACTGCCCTGGCTTCGCGGAACCGGCGGCTCTGGCGGCCTTCTTCTCCTTCCGTGCCTTCTTCGGCTTCGCCCCGGCCGCCGGCTGCGGCCCCACCGGCTGCGCGGTCGGCTCGTCGCCCTCCGCCGCCCGCTGCTCGGGGATCTGCTTCGGCGGGGCCGCCGGCGCGTCCGAGAAGTTGAGCATCACGAGGTCCCAGCCGCCCCCGCCGGAGTGGATCACCTGCGGCGGCGGTACGGCGTCCGGGTCGGCCTCGTCCGCGGGCTCGCGCGGCGGGTCGAGCGGCACGGCTGACATGCCCGGCACGCCGGGCGCAGTGGCGGCGTCGTACACGCTGTCGTCGGAGCCGTCGTGGGAGCCGTCCCGGGCACCGTCGCGGGTCCCGGCGGACTCACCGCCCGACCGCGCGCTCCACGGCCCGCTCTTGCGCCACCACTCGCCGTCCGTCATCCCCGACACCCCGCCTCGCCCGTACCCTGCCCGACCCACCGAACCACCCTCGGCGTGACGCTACCCACCAGTCCCCCACCCACGCGAGTCCCGACCCCGGGTCCACCGGCGCCGCACCCGACTAACCTAGGTCGAATGACCACACAGCAGGGCCCCCAACGCTCCGGCAGGTCCGCCGCCGGCCCCCGCACGCTCGCCGAGGAGCTGCGCGCCCGCCCGGACGACGGTCTGGCCGCCCTGCTCCGCGCCCGCCCGGACCTGCTCAACCCGGTGCCCGGCGACCTCACCCAGCTGTCCGCCCGGCTGTCGTCGCGCGCCTCCGCGCTGCGCGCCCTGGAGCGGCTCGACCGGTTCACCCTGCAGGTCGCCGAGGCGCTGGCCACCGCACCGGACGGCACCACGCTCACCACCGTCCGCACACTGCTGACCGGCCCCGCGAAGGTCAAGCCGCACCCGGGCGCCACCCCGCTCACCCCGGCCGACCGGTCCGCCGTGGCCGCCGCGCTGCCCCGGGCGATCGCCACCCTGCGCGACCGCGCCCTGCTGTGGGGTCCGGACAACGGGCTGCGCCTGGTCCTCGCCGTCCGCGAGGCGCTCGCGCCGACCGCCGCCAATCCCGGACGCACCGGCCTCGGCCCGACGCTCGCCGACGCCACCATGGGCATGTCCCCGGCCCGGCTGCAGCAGCTGCTCGCCTCCGCCGGCCGGCCCGCGACGCCGGACCCGGTCACCGCCGTCGCCGCGCTCACCGCGCTGCTCGCCGACCGCGCCCGCTGCGACGCCCTGCTCGCCACCGCCCCCGAGCCGGCGCTGCGGCTGCTGGAGCGCCTCGTCTGGGGCCCGCCCACCGGCACCGTCCCGGACGCGGCCCGCCCGGTCACCGCCGAGGACGCGCAGAGCCCCGTCGAGTGGCTGCTCGCCCGCGGCCTGCTGCTGCCGAGCGGCCCCGGCAGCGTCGTCCTGCCGCGCGAACTCGCCCTGCACCTGCGCGGCGGGCGCACCCACCGCACCGTCGAGCCCGCCCAGCCCGAGCCCCGGCCCGCCGCTCCACCGCGCGATCCACAGGCTGTGGACAGCGCCGCCGCCGGCCAGGCCCACACCGCCGTCAAGACCGTCGAGGAGCTGCTCGACCTGTGGGGCCTCACCCCGCCGCCCACCCTGCGCGCGGGCGGCCTCGGCGTGCGCGACCTCAAGCGCACCGCCCAGGCCCTGGAGACCACCGAGCAGCAGACCCCCTTCTGGCTCGAACTCGCCTACACCGCGGGCCTGCTGGCCCCGGACGGCGAGGCCGACGAGTGCTGGGCCCCGACCCCGGCGTACGACACCTGGCTCCAGCAGGACACCGCCGAGCGCTGGTCCGTCCTCGCCACCGCCTGGCTCGCGGCCACCCGCGTGCCCGGCCTCACCGGCACCCCGGACGGCAAGGGCAAGCCGCGCGCCGCCCTCGGCCCCGAACTCGACCGCACGCTCGCCCCGTCCGTCCGCCGCGCCGCCCTCGCGCTGCTCGCCGAACTCCCGCCCGGCACCCCCGCCACCGCCGCCGAACTGCTGCCCACCCTGCGCTGGCAGCGCCCGCTGCGCGGCGGCCCGACCGGCCCGGGCGGCCACGAACTGCGCGACGACCTCGCCGGCTGGGCCCTCGCCGAGGCCGAACTCCTGGGGATCACCGGCCGCGGCGCCCTCGCCGCCCCCGCCCGCGCGCTGCTCACCGCCGAGGCCGACCCGGCCGAGGTGCTGGCCCCGCTGCTGCCCCGGCCGCTCGACCACGTCATCCTGCAGCCCGACCTCACCGCGATCGCCCCGGGTCCGCTGCTCACCCCGCTCGCCCAGGCGCTCGCGCTCTGCGCCGACATCGAGTCCAAGGGCGGCGCCACCGTCTACCGGTTCACCCCGGCGTCCGTGCGCCGCGCCCTCGACGCCGGACGCACCGCCGCCGACCTGCGGGCCTTCCTGGAGCAGCACTCGCGCACGCCCGTCCCGCAGCCGCTGACGTACCTGATCGACGACGTCGCCCGTCGGCACGGCGTCCTGCGGGTCGGCGCCGCGTCCTCGTACCTGCGCTGCGACGACACCTCGCTGCTCGGCGAGGTCCTCGCCGACCGCCGCTCCGCCGACCTGCGGCTGCGGCTGCTCGCCCCGACCGTCCTCGCCTCCCAGGCCGCCCCGGACGTCCTGCTCGCGACGCTGCGCACGATGGGCTACGCCCCGGCCGCCGAGTCCGCCGAGGGCGACGTGCTGATCACCCGCCCGGACAGCCACCGCACCCCGCCGCGCACCGCGCCGACGCCCGTCCCGGACGGCCCCCCGAGCCCCGACGACACCCTGCTCGCCGCCGCCATCAAGGCCATCCGGGCCGGCGACCGCGCCGCGACCGCCAACCGCCGCGAGCCGGCCCCCGACCCGCGCAAGCTACCGCGCACGGCCGCCGCCGAGACGCTGGCCACCCTCCAGACCGCCGTCCTGCTCGGCGAGCGGATGTGGATCGGCTACCTCAACGCCGAGGGCATCGCCAGCCAGCGGATCATCGACCCGGTCAAGGTCGAGGGCGGCTTCGTCACCGCCTTCGACCACCACGCCGACGAGCTGCGCACCTTCGCCCTGCACCGCATCACGGGCGTGGCCGAACTGGAGGACTGAACGGGCTCAGTGCCCCTGCGACTCCTTCATCTTCTCCTTGACCGCCTGGTCCGCCAGGGTGCCGATCTGCCCCTGCCCGACCGGCAGTTCGCCCCCGGTGACGGTGTCCGCCAGCAGGAACCCGGGCGCGGCGAGCAGCCCGCCCGGCCCCTCCCCGATGCCCGCGAGGGCGTGCGCCGAGCCGGCGGAGGAGGCGGTGGCGGCGAAGGCCGTCCCCATGAGGGCGAGGGCGGTGAGAACACGCTTCGACTTGTTCATGCCCGGCCCAACGAGCGACACCCGCCGTGGTCACCACGCGGTTGCGGCCCGGGCGCACCCGGCGTAGTCCGGAGACAGGGGCACCCGACAAGGAGGCATCCACCATGCTCGGCGATCGGATAGCGGAGTTCACCACCACGGAGAGCGGCCGGCGGGTCCTCGCCACGGTCGGCAGCCCCGCACTGGAAGTCTCGATGACCGGCACCGGCCAGGTCCTCGGCCACCCCGCCCGGGAGTTCGTCACCTACGAGGCCGAGCTCCGCCCCGACGGCTCGCTGTTCGGCGAGGGCCAGGGCATCGGCATGTCCGACAAGGGCGAGGCCTACAGCTGGCACGGCAGCGGCATCGGCCACTTCACCGAGGGCGGCGCCGTCCGCTGGCGCGGCAGCATCTACTTCGAGAGCTCCGCGGACGCCTTCCTGCGCCTCAACGACCTGGTCGGCCTGTTCGAGTTCGAGAACGACCCCCAGGGCAACGGCAAGGCCGTCCTGTACGAGTGGAAGTAGCCCACCCACGTTCACCGCGGAATGAGCGACACTGGAGGGTCTGCGTCAAACCACCCTGTCAGCCAGTGGAGGGCTCCCCCGCGTGAACGACGGACCGCTCATCGTCCAGAGCGACAAAACTCTTCTCCTGGAGATCGACCACCCCAAGGCCTCCGACTGCCGCCGCGCCATCGCGCCGTTCGCCGAACTGGAGCGGGCGCCCGAGCACGTGCACACGTACCGGGTGACGCCGCTCGGGCTGTGGAACGCGCGGGCCGCCGGGCACGACGCGGAGCAGGTGGTCGACGCCCTGGTGACGTACTCGCGCTACCCGGTGCCGCACGCGCTGCTGGTGGACGTGGCCGACACCATGGCCCGTTACGGGCGCCTCCAGCTCAACAAGCACCCCGTCCACGGGCTCGTGCTCACCACCACCGACCGGCCGGTCCTGGAGGAGGTGCTGCGCTCCAAGAAGATCGTCCCGCTGGTCGGCGCCCGGGTCGACCCGGACAGCGTGGTCGTGCACCCCTCCGAGCGCGGCCAGATCAAGCAGGTGCTGCTCAAACTCGGCTGGCCCGCCGAGGACTTCGCCGGGTACGTGGACGGCGAGGCGCACCCCATCGACCTGGAGCAGGACGGCTGGCAGCTGCGCCCGTACCAGGCGCAGGCCGTCGAGGGCTTCTGGCACGGCGGCTCCGGCGTCGTCGTGCTGCCCTGCGGCGCCGGCAAGACGCTGGTCGGCGCCGCCGCGATGGCGGAGGCGAAGTCGACCACGCTGATCCTGGTCACCAACACCGTCTCGGCCCGGCAGTGGAAGCACGAGCTGGTCAAGCGCACCTCGCTCACCGAGGACGAGATCGGCGAGTACAGCGGCACGAAGAAGGAGATCCGCCCGGTCACCATCGCCACCTACCAGGTGATGACGACCAAGCGGAAGGGCGTGTACGCGCACCTGGAGCTGTTCGACGCCCGCAACTGGGGCCTGGTCGTCTACGACGAGGTCCACCTGCTGCCCGCGCCGGTGTTCAAGTTCACCGCCGACCTCCAGGCCCGCCGGCGCCTCGGCCTGACCGCGACGCTCGTGCGCGAGGACGGCCGCGAGGGCGACGTGTTCAGCCTCATCGGCCCCAAGCGCTTCGACGCGCCGTGGAAGGAGATCGAGGCGCAGGGCTACATCGCGCCCGCCGACTGCTGCGAGGTGCGGGTCACCCTGACCGACTCCGAGCGCCTCGCCTACGCGACCGCCGAACCGGAGGAGCGCTACCGCTTCTGCGCCACGACGGCGACCAAGCGGCGGGTGGTGGAGGCGCTGGTCAGGAAGCACGAGAAGGACCAGACGCTGATCATCGGCCAGTACATCGACCAGCTGGACGAGCTCGGGGAGGCGCTCGACGCGCCGGTGATCAAGGGCGAGACCAGCAACGCGCAGCGCGAGAAACTGTTCGACGCGTTCCGGAACAAGGAGATCGGCGTCCTCGTGGTCTCCAAGGTCGCGAACTTCTCGATCGACCTGCCCGAGGCCACGGTGGCCATCCAGGTCTCCGGGACCTTCGGCTCCCGCCAGGAGGAGGCCCAGCGCCTCGGCCGCGTCCTGCGCCCGAAGGCGGACGGCCACGCGGCGCACTTCTACTCGGTGGTCGCCCGGGACACCGTGGACCAGGACTTCGCCGCGCACCGGCAGCGCTTCCTGGCCGAGCAGGGCTACGCCTACCGCATCATCGACGCGGACGACGTGCTCTAGCGGGGTTCAGTACCGGACACCGTCGCGCCCGAGGAAGATCACGCGCGCGGCGGTGTCCAGGGCGATCCCGACGTTGCGGACGGCGGTGGCGAGCGGGTTGCGGTGGCGGCCCGGGAGGGCGGTGGCACCGGCCGGGGCTGTGCTGGGGTTCCGTGTGCTCATGTCTTCAACGGTAGGCACCCGACCGGCCGAAGGCATCACTCCAAAGGCCGCATCCGCCGGGCCGGACCTCGTCCTCCGGGTGTATGCGCACCCCTGAGAGCTGCGGGGCTGGAACCCCGAGACGGACAGGTCTAAGATCGTCCGTCTGCCCCCTCCCGAACCGTGGTACCTGCTGAAGTCCCGCAGGCAGCCGGGGGAGGCGCCGACCGCACGGCAACCGGCCGGCCGTACCCACCGTGAGCTCCATCGATCCGCTGCGCCCGCCACCGGGGCAGCCGGGAAGGTTCGCCGTGCCCGCCACCCCCACCACCGACCCCCTCCAGCGCGAACGCGACCACCTGGCCGCGTCCCGGTCCGCGCTGCGAGCGATGCGCGAGGACGTCCAGTCGCTGGACCTGCGCGACGTGACCGGCACCTGGGTGTCCGCCGCCGTCCTCCAGAACCAGATCGAGGCCAGGATCGCCGCCCTGGCCGACCTCGCCGACACCCCGCTGTTCTTCGGCCGCCTCGACTACCTGCACGCGATCAGCGAGGAGCTGTCCGAAGGCGGCGGAGGAGAGAACTTCTACATCGGCCGCCGCCACGTGCACGACGCCGACGGCGACCCGATGGTGATCGACTGGCGCGCGCCGGTCTCCCAGCCGTTCTACCGGGCCAGCCGCACCGAGCCGATGGACGTCGAGCGCCGCCGCCGCTTCGGCTACACCGGCGGCGAGCTCACCGCGTACGAGGACGAGCACCTCACCGACCCCGAGGAGACGGAAACCTCCTCCGCCCTCCTCGCCGCCGAGATCGAGAAGCCCCGCGTCGGCCCGATGCGCGACATCGTCGCCACCATCCAGCCCGAGCAGGACGAGATCGTCCGCTCCGACGTCACGGGCACCATCTGCGTCCAGGGCGCCCCCGGCACCGGGAAGACCGCCGTCGGCCTGCACCGCGTCGCGTACCTGCTGTACGCGCACCGCGAGCGCCTCGCCCGCACCGGCACGCTGGTGATCGGCCCGAACAACGCGTTCCTCTCCTACATCGAGCAGGTCCTGCCCGCCCTCGGGGAGCTCGACGTCGCGCAGGCCACCGTGCAGCAGCTGGTCGGGCACGTCGAGGTCAGGGGCGAGGACACCCCCGAGTCGGCCCGGCTGAAGGGCGACGCCCGGATGGCCGAGGTGCTGCGCCGGGCCGTCCGCTCGGGCATCGCGCTGCCCACCGAGCCCTGCGTGGTGGTCCGCGGCTCCCGCCGCTGGCGCGTCCCCGTCCACGAACTGGCGGAGATCATCGAGGAGTTGAAGGGCCGCGACACCCGCTACGGCGCCGCCGGCGAGGCCCTGCCGCAGCGCATCGCGCACACCGTGCTGCTGAAGATGGAGCAGTCCGGCGAGGCCCCGGACGACCGGGTGCAGGACGCGGTGGCCCGCAACTCCGCGGTCAAGGCCGTCGTCAAGCAGTGCTGGCCGCCGGTCGACCCGGCCAAGCTGGTGCTGCGGCTGCTCTCCGACCCGGAGTTCCTGGCCGCGTGCGCCGAGGGCGTGCTCACCGCCGAGGAGCAGCGGGCGGTGCTGTGGCCCAAGCCCGGCCGCTCGGTGAAGACGGCCCGCTGGACGGCGGCGGACGCCGTCCTGGTCGACGAGGCCGGCGACCTGGTCCAGCGCACGCCCTCGCTCGGGCACGTGGTGCTGGACGAGGCCCAGGACCTCTCCCCGATGCAGTACCGCGCGGTCGGCCGCCGCTGCACCACCGGCTCGGCGACCGTCCTCGGCGACCTCGCCCAGGGCACCACCCCGTGGGCCACCGCGAGCTGGCCGGACGCCCTGCACCACCTGGGCAAGCCGGGCGCCCACGTCGAGGAGCTCACCAAGGGCTTCCGGGTGCCGGAAGAGGTCATCGCGTACGCCTCCCGGCTGCTGCCCGCGATCGCCCCCGGCCTGGCCCCGGCGACCTCGGTGCGCGACACCGCGGGGTCGCTGGCGATCCGCCGGGTCGCGGACGGGGAGCTGACGGAGGCGGTGGTCGAGGCCTGCCGGCGGGCCCTGGAGCACGAGGGTTCGACCGGCCTGATCGCCGCCGACGCGCGCGTCCCGCTGTTCGCCGAGGCGCTGGCCGCGGCCGGCCTGCCGCACCTCTCCCCCGGCGCCGAGACCAGCGCCGAGGCCCGGCTGACGCTCGTCCCGGCCTCACTGGCCAAGGGTCTGGAGTACGACTACGTGGTGCTGGACGAGCCGGCCGCCGTGATCGCCGGCGAACCGGACGAGCGCACCGGCCTGCGCCGCCTGTACGTGGCGCTCACCCGCGCCGTCTCGGGCCTGACCGTCCTGCACGCGGAGCCGCTGCCCGAACAGCTCGGATAGCGGCGGAGGGGCCGGCCCGCATCCGGACCGGCCCCTCCCGCGCGCGACGGACACCGGTCGACCGGCTGTCGGCGCTTCCACGCTCAGCCGTCGATCAGGGCCCGCCACTCGGCGACCTTCGCCGCGTCGACCGGCGCCTGCCACCCGCCGGCGCGGACCGCGCCGCCGACGTGGAAGGCGTCGAAGCCGGCCGCCCGCAGCTCCGGCACGTGCTCGGCCCGCAGGCCGCCGCCGATCAGGATCCGCTGCCCGTACCCGGGTTCGGCCTTCCTGGCCAGTTCCGCGAGGAGCACCTCGCGCCCGGCGTCCACGCCGCCCGGCGCGCCCGAGGTGAGGAAGGTGTCCAGTCCGGGCAGCGCGCCGACGGCCGCGCGGACGGCGGCCCGATCGGCACTGTGGTCGATCGCCCGGTGGAAGGTCCACCGGCAGCCGGCCACCGCGTCCGCGACCGCCGCGGTGGCGGCGAGGTCGACGGCGCCGTCCGCGTCGAGGAAGCCGAGGACGAACTCCTCGGCCCCCTCGGCGCGGAGCCCGGCGGCGCGGGCGCGCAGCTCGTCCAGGTCGCCCGGCGCGAAGCCGTCCCGGAGGCGGAGCATGACGCGCAGCGGCAGGTCGACGGCGGCCCGGATCCGGGCGAAGTCCTCGACGGACGGGGAGAGTCCGTCGGCGGCCATGTCCGTGACCAGTTCGAGCCGGTCGGCGCCGCCCGACTCGGCGGCCCGGGCGTCCTGGGGGGTCAGCGCGATGACTTCGAAAATTGGTCTAGACATATCCGTAGCCTGCCACATCCGCCCACCCCCGGCGAGCCCGCCGCCCGCTTCCGGTCACCGGCCCCGGCGACCGGCTCGGGGTCACGCCGCGGCGCGCTCCTCGTCGACGTCGCCGCCGCCGGGGCCGCCCGTGCCGCCCCGCCCGATCCTGTGCATCGCCACCGCGGCGATCACCATCAGCCCGATCACCGGCAGCGCGACCGGCAGCAGCCGGGAGAACCCGCCCGACTCGCGCCAGATGTTGAACAGGCTCGCGAACGTCGTCAGCGACAGCACCGCGACGCCCACGGCGGCCGGGAACTCCTTGCCGCGCAGAGCGGTGAAGGTCAGCAGCACCGGCACGAGCAGCAGCACCGCGAACCACTGCGAGTCCAGCGGGAAGGTGGTGTCGTCCCAGCGCTGGAGCCACACCAGCCCGGCGCCACCGACCACCGAGGCCAGCACCACCCCGCGGGTGCGCCAACCCGGCTTCGGCAGCAGGTCCGTCGGCGCCGCGAGCAGCAGGACGGCGGCCAGCGCGGCCGGCAGGGTCGCCATGCCGACGTACCCGGCCCACCACAGGTCGAAGAACACCGGCCCGGTGAACGCCTGCGCCAGGACGGCCAGTCCGAGCACCGCCTGGATCGAGGCGATGACGCGCACGGCCGTCCACCGCCCGAGCAGCGCCGCGATCGCGAGCAGCAGCGCGGTCACCGGCGGCGCGAGGATCGTGGCCCACGTGGTGTACGAGTGGTCCCAGGTGAGCTTGAAGGAGGCCCCGTCCGGGTCGGTGACCCACGGGACCAGCCCCGAACCGGCCAGCGCGCCGGCCACCATCGGCGCGGCGAGCCCGAGCACCCGCCCGAGCATCCCGGAGCCGGTCAGCCCGAGCCGCACCCGCAGCCCGTACGCGGCCAGGTCGAAGACCTCCCGGGCGACGGCCGAGCGGTCGGCCTCGGCCGTGGCGTCGGCGAAGACGGCGGCGATCTCCTCGCCGCGCTCGCGGCGGTACCGGGACGGGTACAGCTGGAGAGCGGCCCGCAGCGCGCCCGAGGGCGCTCCGATCGTGGGTGTGGTCATGCGAAACTCCCCCTCGTCAAGGTCCGCAGCGCGGTCCCGGGCTTCCCCTTCAGCGCCGACCGGACGGTGGCCAGCCGGCGCTCCGCCTCGGCCGCGACCGACCGCAGCCGCTCCGCCTCGGTGGCGAGCGCCGTCCGGCCGGGGCCGGTCAGCGCGTAGGTGCGGCGGGCCCGGCCGTCCACGATCTCCTCGGCGGCGACCTCGATCAGGCCCTGCTGGAGCAGGCGGTCGAGGGCGCCGTAGAGGGTGCCGGTGCGCATCTTGACCCGGCCGTCGGAGATCTCGGAGATCTCCTGGATGAGCGCGTAACCGTGCCTGGGCGCGTCGGCCAGTGCGGTGAGCAGCAGCAGCGTCGGCTCCTGCATCGAGCGTTCTGTCATGCGTCTACATATATCGTTAACCGGCATATAGGTCCAGCACCGGTCCCCCCGGAGAGGCGTCCGTTACACGACCAGCACAATGGCGCCCATGCCGAACACCGAGGACCTGCTCGCCGACTGGACCGCCCTGTTGCACCGCTGCGGCACCACCGTCAACCCCGAGCCGTACGGGCGGGAGCTGCTCCGGCGCTGGGCCGAGCCGCAGCGCAGGTACCACACCGCCGACCACCTGCGCGCGGTCCTGCGACACGTCGACGGCCTCGCCGCGCACGCCGCCGACCCGGACGCCGTCCGCCTCGCCGCCTGGTTCCACGACGCCGTCTACCGGCCCGACCGCTCCGAGAACGAGGAGCGCAGCGCGGCGCTCGCGGTCCGGGCCCTGACCGCCGCCGGCCTGCCCGCCGCGCGGACGGCCGAGGTCGAGCGCCTCGTCCTGCTCACCGTCACCCACGACCCCGCTCCGGGCGACCGCGACGGCGAGGTGCTGTGCGACGCGGACCTCGCCGTGCTCGGCGGCACCCCCGAGGCGTACGCGGCCTACGCGGGCGCCGTCCGCGAGGAGTACGGCTTCGTGCCCGAGCCGGACTTCCGGGCGGGCCGGGCGGCCGTCCTGCGCCGACTCCTCGCCCTGCCCGCGCTCTACCGCACCCCGGCCGCCCACGAGCGCCTCACCGCGCCCGCGCGGGCCAATCTGGCGGCCGAACTCGAACTACTGGAGAACCAGGGCGTGTCCTAGACCAACTTGCCGACCGGCGCGACGGCGGCGCCCTGCTTGCCGCACACCCAGTGCGGGTCCGGCCCCAGCTCCGGCTCCACGCTCAGCGCGTGCGGGTCCCCGTCGGCCGCGCAGGCGGTGCACAGCGGCCAGCGCCCGTACGCCTCCAGCAGCGCGTCCTGAACGTCCTGGGCGACCAGCCCGAGCACGTACTCGGTGCCGTCCGGCCACTGCTCCAGCCACCACCGCCGGTGCGTGACGGCCTGCTCCACGAGCGAGACGACGGCGGCGTCCGCCACGTCCCGCGCGGTGAGGTCGGACAGGATCTGCGCACGGGCCTCGTGCAGGGCGGTCTCGATGTCAGCCATCCGTCGATTCTCCCAAAAAACGCCGCGTGGGCGGCCCCCCGAAGGGAACCGCCCACGCGATCGGAACACCGATCCGGTCGTACGACCCGGATCAGAAGTCCATGTCACCGCCCGGCATGCCGCCGGCCGGGGCCGCGGCCTTCTCCGGCTTGTCGGCGATGACGGCCTCGGTGGTCAGGAACAGGGCCGCGATCGAGGCGGCGTTCTGCAGCGCCGAGCGGGTCACCTTGGCCGGGTCGATGATGCCCACGGCGATCAGGTCGACGTACTCGTTGGTGGCGGCGTTCAGGCCGTGACCGGCGGGGAGGTTGCGCACCTTCTCCACCACGACGCCGCCCTCGAGGCCGGCGTTGGTCGCGATCTGCTTGATCGGGGCCTCCAGCGCCACGCGGACGATGTTGGCACCGGTGGCCTCGTCGCCCTCGAGCTCCAGCTTGTCGAACGCGACGGCGGCCTGCAGCAGGGCGACGCCACCACCGGCGACGATGCCCTCCTCGACGGCGGCCTTGGCGTTGCGGACGGCGTCCTCGATGCGGTGCTTGCGCTCCTTGAGCTCCACCTCGGTGGCCGCGCCGGCCTTGATGACGGCCACGCCGCCGGCCAGCTTGGCGAGGCGCTCCTGGAGCTTCTCGCGGTCGTAGTCCGAGTCGCTGTTCTCGATCTCGGCGCGGATCTGGTTCACGCGGCCCGCGACCATCTCGCTCTCGCCGGCACCGTCGACGATCGTGGTCTCGTCCTTGGTGATGACGACCTTGCGGGCGCCGCCCAGGAGGTCCAGACCGGCGTTCTCCAGCTTCAGGCCGACCTCCTCGGAGATCACGGTGCCGCCGGTGAGGGTGGCGATGTCCTGGAGCATGGCCTTGCGGCGGTCGCCGAAGCCCGGGGCCTTGACGGCGACGGACTTGAAGACGCCCTTGATCTTGTTGACGATCAGGGTCGAGAGGGCCTCGCCCTCGACGTCCTCGGCGATGATGACGAGCGGCTTGCCGCTCTGCATGACCTTCTCCAGCAGCGGGAGCAGGTCCTTGATGCCGCCGATCTTGGAGTTGGCGATGAGGATGTACGGGTCCTCGAACGTCGCCTCCATCCGCTCCAGGTCGGTGGCGAAGTAGGCGGAGATGTAGCCCTTGTCGAAGCGCATGCCCTCGGTGAGCTCGAGCTCCAGACCGAAGGTGTTGCTCTCCTCGACGGTGATGACGCCTTCCTTGCCGACCTTGTCCATGGCCTCGGCGATGAGCTCGCCGATCTGGGTGTCGGCGGCCGAGATGGAGGCGGTGGAGGCGATCTGCTCCTTGGTCTCCACGTCGGTGGCCTGGGCCAGGAGCTGGTCCGAGACGGCGGCGACGGCCTTCTCGATGCCGCGCTTCAGGGCCATCGGGTTGGCGCCGGCGGCGACGTTGCGCAGACCCTCGCGAACCAGGGCCTGGGCGAGCACGGTGGCGGTGGTGGTGCCGTCACCCGCGACGTCGTCCGTCTTCTTGGCGACCTCCTTGACGAGCTCCGCGCCGATCTTCTCGTACGGGTCCTCGAGCTCGATCTCCTTGGCGATGGAGACACCGTCGTTGGTGATCGTGGGGGCGCCCCACTTCTTCTCCAGCACGACGTTGCGACCCTTGGGGCCGAGCGTGACCTTCACTGCGTCGGCGAGCTGGTTCATGCCACGCTCAAGGCCGCGGCGAGCTTCCTCATCAAAGGCGATGATCTTGGCCATCTGAAGTGGTCCTCCGGGACACGGTCGACTGCTCGGACCAAGGGGTGCCCGCGACGGACGGCCAAGGTGTGCGGGGGTCTATTCCCCTACCGCTCCCAGGGCCTCACCGACCCGGTCCGCTGTCACTCTCAAGCTGTGAGTGCTAACGCCAATGATTAGCACTCCGGGTGGTCGAGTGCAAGCCCAATCGCCAAGCCGGGAGCCGCCGCGGGAACGCCGACGGGCCCGCACGACGCGTGTCGCGCGGGCCCGTCGAGAAGCGAGTGGTCACCAGCCGTGGGCCGCGCCGAGCTCCTGGAGCCGGAAGGGGTCAGACCGCGCGGACCATGTCCGCCTGCGGGCCCTTCTGTCCCTGGGAGATCTCGAACTCGACCCGCTGGCCCTCCTCGAGGGTGCGGTAGCCGTCCATCTGGATCGCGCTGTAGTGGACGAAGACGTCCGCACCACCGTCGACCGCGATGAAGCCGTAGCCCTTCTCCGCGTTGAACCACTTGACGGTGCCCTGAGCCATTCCGAACTCCCCTAGTGCTGTGCTGGCCCTTCACGGTCCCGCAGGTCGCGGGCCCGGGTTGGTTGTGAAGGCCGGCCCGGGGAACCCCCCCTGGGCGCAGCCGTGCACGCCGCGATCAACCGCCCCGAACGACATCCGTGAGCGGGTGATTGCGTCGACCGCGGCTGAATGTATCCGGATCGACGCCCTCTGCAACAGGGCCCTCCGCGGTGAATTCCGGGTCCGCGCCAAGGGACAGGACGGGCCGAATCGGAAGGAACTCCGCAATTCACGCCGGACATAGCGGACGGATTACACAAATCCCCTGGAGAATTCTGACATCCGCGTGACATGTTTCCCGGACCCGGTCCCCGGGCGGTCTCAACGGACGGACGGCGGAGCGGCGGTTCGCACGGGGAGGGTGAGGGGGACCCCTGTTCCCGGCCGAGCGATACTCTACTCCCACTCGACCGGGAAATATTCCCGCCGAAATGCGAGCGGGGGGGGGCCCCCCCCCCCCCCGCGGGGGCCCGCGCCGGGCGCGCCGCGCGCCGGCCGGGGGGGGGGGCGCGCCCCCCCCCCCCCCCCCCCCCCCCCCCCCCCCCCCCACCGACGCCCGCCCCCCCCCCCCGCGCGCCCCCGGTCGGAGCGGGGCGCGGCTCAGCAGCCGCCGGCCACCGCCGGAATGATCGAGACGCTGGCACCGTCCTTGATCTCGGTCGCCAGTCCCTCGGCGAATCGCACGTCGTCGTCGTTCACGTACACGTTCACGAAACGGCGCAGCTTGCCGGTGTCGTCCAGGATGCGCGCGGAGATGCCCGCGTGGTTCTTCTCCAGGTCGGCGATGACGTCGCCCAGGGTCCCGCCGTCGGCGGTGACCTCGGCGGACCCGCCGGTGTAGGTGCGCAGGATGGTGGGGATGCGGACGGTGGCGCTCATGGGTGGCTCTCCTCGTGGGGGAATCAGGCGGACGCGAGGCCGGCGGTGCGGAAGGACTCCAGCGTCGGGCGGATGACCGCGGTCATCCCGGCATCGGCGACGGCGTCCAGGGTCTTGAGGCCGTCACCGGTGTTGATCGCGACGGTCTCCTTGGCCGGATCCAGCTGCCCGGTCTCGACCAGCTTCTTGAGCACGCCGACGGTCACCCCGCCCGCGGTCTCGGCGAAGATGCCCTCGGTGCGGGCCAGCAGCCGGATGGCGGCCACCACCTCGGCGTCGGTGACGTCCTCGACCGCTCCGCCGGTGCGCCGCGCGATGTCCAGCACGTACGGGCCGTCCGCCGGGTTGCCGATCGCCAGCGACTTGGCGATGGTGTCCGGCTTCACCGGCTTGATCACGTCCCGGCCGGCCTTGAACGCCGCGGAGACCGGCGAGCAGCCCTCGGCCTGGGCGCCGAAGATCCGGTACGGCCGGTCCTCGACCAGCCCGAGCTTGATCAGCTCCTGCAGGCCCTTGTCGATCTTCGTGAGCTGCGAGCCCGAGGCGATCGGGATGACGATCTGCTCCGGCAGCCGCCAGCCGAGCTGCTCGCAGATCTCGTACGCGAGCGTCTTGGAGCCCTCGCCGTAGTACGGGCGGAGGTTGACGTTGACGAAGCCCCAGCCCTCGCCGGCCGGGTCGCCGATCAGCTCCGAGCAGAAGCGGTTCACGTCGTCGTAGTTGCCCTCGATGCCGACCAGCTCGCCGCCGTACACACCGGCCATGACGACCTTGCCCTGCTCCAGGTCGTGCGGGATGAACACGCACGAGCGGAACCCGGCCCGGGCCGCCGCCGCACCCACCGCACCGGCCAGGTTGCCGGTCGACGAGCAGGAGAGCGTGGTGTAGCCGAAGGCGCGCGCGGCCTCGATCGCGCAGGCCACCACGCGGTCCTTGAACGAGTGCGTCGGGTTCCCCGAGTCGTCCTTCACGTACAGGTTCGCGGTGAACCCGAGCTCGCGACCGAGGTTGTCCGCCTTGACCAGCGGGGTCCAGCCGGGATTCAGGTTCGGCTTCGAAGCGACGTCCGCGGGCACCGGCAGCAGCGGCGCGTAGCGCCAGATCGACGCGGGCCCGGCCTCGATGCGCTTGCGCAGCTCCTCGGCGGCCTCGCTCCCGAACTCGTACGCGATCTCCAGCGGCCCGAAGCACTCCACACAGGCGAAGCTCGGACCGAGCGGGAAGCGGGTGCCGCACTCCCGACAGGACAGGGCGGTGGCGGGGCCGAGATCCACGGATGCGGGTGCGACTGTGTCGATAGCCATGATGGCGGAGGCCTCTCTCCTCATCTTCCCCGTGGTGCGGGCGCACCACGGGCCGGAATTGGCACCTGTCCCGCCGGGGCCTGGTGAAAGCCGCGCGAGAAGGTTGCCGGGACGTCAACGGGCCGTTCCCTCAGTCCCTCTGGATGAGCATGTGAAGTTGTCGTCAGCGGTGACCCCGGCGTGCGAAGGTCCGACCGCTGTACGAAGACTGTATCCGAAGGCGCCGAGCCCGAAAGGGACCGTCCGCCACGCGAGATGGCCCGTTCCACCCCGATCCGCCGAGGAGAGTCCCGTGCCCGCCGAACCGACCCCCGCACTCCTCCCGCAGGCGGCCTCCTGGCTGGGCCGCCGCTCGTGGAGCGCGGCCGACCGGCCGGTCGACACCCTCCTGGCGGCCAAGCGCCGCACCGGCCACACCGTCAGCGTCGTCCTGCCCGCCCTCGACGAGGCGGCCACCGTCGGCGACATCGTCCGCACGATCCGGCGCGAGCTGATGGAGCGCCTCCCCCTCGTCGACGAGCTCGTCGTCGTCGACTCAGGCTCCGCCGACGACACCGCCGCCGTGGCCGCCGCGGCCGGCGCCCGGGTCGTGCCGCGCGACGGGATCCTGCCCCGGCTGCCCGCCGTGCCCGGCAAGGGCGAGGTGCTGTGGCGCTCGCTGCTGGTCACCCGCGGCGACATCGTCTGCTTCGTCGACGCCGACCTGCGCGAGTTCGACCCCGCCTTCGTCTCCGGCACCGTCGGCCCGCTGCTCACCGAGCCGGACATCCAGCTGGTCAAGGCCATGTACGACCGCCCGCTCGAAGTCAGCGGCTCCGCCGGGGACCCTGACGCGGTCTTCCCGGCCGGCGGTGGCCGGGTGACCGAACTGGTCGCCCGCCCCCTCCTCAACCTGCACTGGCCGGAACTCGCCGGTTTCGTCCAGCCGCTCGGCGGCGAGTACGCGGCCCGCCGCGTACTGCTCGAACGGCTCCCCTTCCCCACCGGCTACGGCGTCGAACTCGGCCTCCTGGTCGACGCGTTGGAGCTCGTCGGCCTCGACGCCCTGGCCCAGGTCGACGTCGGCGTCCGCCACCACCGCCACCAGGACGGCCAGGCCCTCGGCCGGATGGCCGCCACCATCTACCGGACCGCGCTGGAACGCCTCGACCGCGCCCACCGCCTCAAGGCGTCGGCCGACCTCGTCCACCCGCTGCTCACGCAGTTCACCCGCGACCCGGAGACCCGCGCGTTCACCGCCCACACGCACCCCGTGACGGCCACGGAACGCCCCCCGATGCACACCGTCCCCGAGTACGCGAAGCGCCGCACCGACGAGTGACAGACCCGAGCAGTGCGGCCGCTGCGATCTCGCCGGTTGTCCGGCGATTGGTTTGCGACGTCTGCCGACCGGCAACGTACCAACCGTGACTCCTCCCCCTCTCGACGAGGAGGCTTCCCACTCGACCCCTGCGGAGCCTCATGGCGGCCAAGCCCTGACCGCTGCATGTCGCAGGTCTTCGACGGTACGGCCGCGCTGCGCTCCGCTCCGCCGTACGCTCGGATTCCACCCCGAAGGGTGAACGGGTAGACCCAGAAGAGGACTCATGGCCGATTCATCGACCAAACGTTCGAGCGCGACCGTGCTGGTGGCGTCCAACCGCGGACCGGTCTCCTTCAGCACCGCGGACGACGGCACGCTGACCCTCAAACGCGGTGGCGGAGGCCTGGTCTCCGGCCTCTCCGCGATCGACGACCCGAACGCCGTCTGGGTGTGCGCCGCCCTGGGCGACGCGGACCGCCGGGCCGCCCGCGAAGCCCCCCACGGCCGCCTCGACCTGGCCGGCCACGACGTCGGCGGACAGGCCGTCCGGATGCTGGACATCGACCCGGAGACCTTCGCCCGCGCCTACAACGGCGTCGCCAACTCGACCCTCTGGTTCGTCAGCCACCTGCTCTACGCCACGCCCACCGCCCCCGCCTTCGACGCCGGCTTCCGCACCGAGTGGGCCGCCTACGAGACGTACAACCGGGCCTTCTCGGACGCCCTCGCGGCCGAGGCCGCCCCGAACGCCGCCGTCCTGGTCCAGGACTACCACCTGTCCCTCACCCCGGCCCTGCTCCGCGCGGCCCGCCCCGACCTGCGCATCGGCCACTTCTCCCACACCCCGTGGGCCCCGCCCGAGTACTTCCGGCTCCTCCCGGACGACGTGGCCAGGGCCGTCCTCACCGGCATCCTCGGCGCCGACCGGGCCGGCTTCCTCACCGAACGCTGGGCGAGGGCCTTCGCCGCGTGCTGCGAGGAGATCCTGCACGCGACCGTCGACCACGACGCCCTCACCATCACCCACGACGGCCGCACGACCCGCCTCGGCGTGCACGCCCTGGGCGCCGACGCCGACTTCCTGCGCGAGCGCGCCCACCGCCCGGACGTCGACGAGCGCCTCGCCGCCCTGCGCGAGGCCGTCGGCGACCGGCGCACGATCGTCCGGGTCGACCGCACCGAACTCAGCAAGAACATCGTCCGGGGCCTGCTCGCCTACCGCCACCTCCTGCGCACGCGCCCGGAGTGGCACGACCGCGTCGTGCACATCGCCTTCGCCTACCCGTCCCGCACGGACCTCGCCGAGTACCGCGACTACACGGCCCGGGTGGAGCAACTCGCCGAAGCGATCAACACCGAATTCGCCACCCCCACCTGGCAGCCGCTGATCCTGCACGTCAACGACGACTTCCCGCGCTCCCTCGCCGCCTACCGGCTGGCCGACGTCGCCCTGGTGAACCCCATCCGGGACGGCATGAACCTGGTGGCCAAGGAAGTCCCGGTGGTCTCCGACCACGGCTGCGCGCTCGTCCTGTCCCGCGAGGCCGGCGCCCACAGCGAACTGGCCGACGACGCGATCTCCGTGAACCCGTACGACGTCATCGAGACGGCCGACGCCCTCCACGCGGGCCTCACCATGCCCGACGAGGAGCGCGCCGACCGCACCAAGCGCCTGGCCGCGTCGGCCACCGCGCTCCCGCCGCAGCAGTGGTTCCTGGACCAGCTCAACGCGCTCTGATCGCCTCGCCCAGATCCGCCAGCAGCTCCACCACGCCCGCCGGCCCGGGCACCACCAGGTCAGCCCGGTCGGCGAGCTCCCGCACCGGCGCGTCCCCCACCGCGCCGCTGCACACCAGAAGGCCCGCGAGCCCCTCCCCGCGCAGCTTCTCGACGGCGGCGAAAGCCGCGACGTCCCCCAGGTCGTCCCCCGCGTAGAGCACGGCCCGAGCCCCGACCTCCCGCAGGAAGCCCATCAGTGCGGCCCCCTTGTCCACCCCGGGAGGCCGGATTTCCAGAACCAGCCGCCCGGGCTCCACCACCAGCCCGTGCTCCGCCGCCAGATCGGCGACCGGCCCCCGCAGCAGCTCCAGCGCCTCCTCCGGCACCTCCGTACGCCGCGTGTGCACGGCCAGCGAGCGCCCCTTGTCCTCAACCCACGTCCCCTCGGGCGCCCCCACGGCGGCCAGCACCCCGGGCAGGGCCCCCCGCGCGGCGGCCACCCCCGGATGCACGTCGGGCGCCGAGAGCTCACCGGCCTCCCAGCGCTCGGCGCCGTAGTGCCCGAGCACCACGACCCCGGGAAGCCCGGCCAACCCCCCGTACTCGACCGCGAGGGCAGCCGGCCGCCCGGTGATGACGACCACCGAGCGAACGAACGGAGTCACGCTGCGGAGCGCCCCCGCCACCCCCGGATGCGCCCGAGCCCGCGAGGGATCCGCGACGATCGGCGCGAGCGTCCCGTCGAAGTCCAGAGCGACCACGGCATCACCGGGCGAAGCGAGGATCCCCCGAACCCCGTCCCGCCCGGCCCCGGTCACCGGCACCCACGTCTCAACAAAACCCATGCGGTGCCCATACCCCGAAACCCGCACGCCCCCACCCCCTCAACCACCCCCCTCCCCCGAACCCACCCAAGGCGAGAGGGAGCGCTGCGGGAGGGGGTGGCGGAGGGGGTGGCCGCGGAGAGGGGCGTGACGGGTGATTTTCAGACTGCCAACGGCGAGAACACCCCACCAAACAGAGTCGGCAGTCGGAAAATCATCCAGCCCCCGGAGCGGCCACCCCCCCCCCCCCCCCCCGCGGACCCCCCCC
>NZ_JBHWGD010000111.1:0-20698 GCF_042733235.1 Kitasatospora sp. NPDC059722 | reverse complement strand
CACAGCACCACTCCGCGCCCCCGCGCGCCCCCCCCCAGGGGGGCGCGCCCGCCGCGCGGGGTCCGGCCTTACGGCCCGCCCGGCCGGGCCGGCCCGGAGGAAGCCCCGGACCGGGCCGCGAGCGGCTCGGTAGGATACCTACTGGACGGTATGCGGCCCGCCCGCCCGTCGGCCCCCATAGGATCGGCCGCTGCCGAGGTACCAGAACTATCCAGGGAGGCTGCGATGGCCAGGCAGGCCCGCGCACTGGCGACCCGCCAGGCGGTACTCCTCGCGGCGGCCGAGGTGTTCGACGAGCGCGGCTACGCCGCCGCCACGATGTCGGACATCCTGGAGCGGGCCGGCGTCACCAAGGGCGCGCTGTACTTCCACTTCCGCTCCAAGGAGGAGCTGGCGCTGGCCGTCATCCTGGAGGGCCAGAGCGCGTGGCTGGCCACCTGGGAGCCGTCCTCCGACAGCCCGATGCAGACCCTGATCGACCTGTCGTACGCGTTCGCCCGCGCCCTCCAGGACGACGTCCTGGTGCGCGGCAGCATCCGTCTGACGATCGAGCACGGCAGTTTCACCCAGCCCCAGGTCGCGGCCTACCAGGGCTGGTCGGACGCGACGCGGGAGCTGCTGGAGCGCGCGCAGGAGGCCGGGGAGCTGCACCCGGGGATCGACCTGCGCGGCGCGGCCCTGGTGCTGCAGGGGGCCGTCACCGGCATCCAGCTGAGCTCCCAGGTGCTGACCGACCGGCAGGACCTCATCGAGCGGATCGCCGACCTCTGGACGCTGCTGCTGCCCGGTCTCGTCCAGCCGCACGCGCTGACCAGGCTGAGCGTCGTCGAGCGCGTCCCGGCGGCTTCCTGACGCATTCTGAGGCTCCCTGAGGCCCACCGGGCCCCGAGGCCGGCCGGCGTCAGAGCCGGTAGGCGGCGCAGCGGCCGGTGTCCACCAGGGCGGGCAGCGCGGCCGCCCAGGTCCCGCGGACGGCCTCCGGGCCGAGCCGGGCGGCGTCCTCGGCGGCGAGCAGGACCAGGCCGGCCGCGAGCGTCGTGAGCAGTTCGGCGGCGGCCCAGCGGTCGATGCCGGGGCGCAGTTCACCGGCCTCGGCGGCGCGGCCGAGCAGGCGGTGGACGACGGCGGTGAAGCTGCGCCAGGCCGCGCCGGAGCCGGACGGGTCGGCGGCGTCCCGGCGGGGGCCGTGGCCGGCCCGGCCGAGCTGGACGCCGGCCCGGACCACCACGTCCTCGCGCAGCAGCCGGGCGAGTTCGTGCGAGAGGTCGACGAGGTCCTGGACGGCGGGCCCGCCGGCGCGCAGGGCGCGCAGCGCGGCCGAGCCGATCTCCCGACCCGCCGCGGCGCGCACGCCGTCGGCGAGGGCCTGCTTGGAGACGAAGTGGAAGTACAGGGCGCCCTTGCTGACGCCGGCCCGGCGGCTGATGTCGACCAGGCTCGCCGACTCGAAGCCCACGTCCGCGAACGTGCTCGCCGCGGCGAGCAGCACGGCCTGCCTGGTCCGCCCCGCGCGTTCCTGCTTGACCACTGAGGCCCCTCCGGACTCGACCGGCCGCGGCCCCGCCGCCCGGCTGGTGTCAGGGCGCCGACGAGGTGGGGTACGACGCCTCGCATGCGGACGGACGCCACCTAAACCGCATGGTTGGTATCTAATCTACCGCCTCGGCCAACCCCGCCGTCCAGCGGGGAGGCACCCCCGCCCAAGGTCCTGGGTGCCGGACGCCAGGCATTCCCGCAGCCCAGAGGCCCGGTAGCGTGGTCCCGTCGGGCCGCCCGACGGGGGCGACCCCGAACGCGACTCACAAACCGGGTGGTCTGTATGTTTTGCTTGCCAAGCGTCCGCACCGGCCGCTCGACCGACACCCTGGAGTGGGGCCCGTCATGCCACTGATCGTAGAGCCGGATGCCCGCGACCCCTACGCCCACCCCGTCACCGGCTACGACTTCCACGAACGGACCGTCTCCCGCCACCTCGTCCACCGCACCTCGGTGTCCGAGGTGCTCCTCACCGGCTGGCAGGCGGCCGGCCCGTACGAGTTCCGGATCGGCGCCCAGTGGCCCCGGATGCACGGCTTCTACCGGCTGCCCGGCGACCGCCACCACGACCCGGTGCTGATGGCCGAGACCGTCCGGCAGGCCGGTCTGCTGATCGGGCACGTGGGCTTCGGCGTGCCCAAGGGCCACCACTTCGCGATGGACGACCTCGACTACTCGCTCGGCCCGGCCGGACTGGCCGGCCTCGCCGTCACCACCGAACCCGCCTCGCTGATGCTCGACGCCGTCTGCGAGGACGTCCGGATGCGCGGCGGCCGGCTCGCCTCCCTGCGGATGCACGCCGAGATCACCCGGGGCGGCCGGACGGTCGGACGCGGTTCGGGGCAGCTGCGGGTCATCTCCCCCGCCTCCTACGCGCGGCTGCGCGGCCCGGCGCGGCGCGGCGTCACGCCCGTCCGCCCCGGCCCGCCCACGACTCCCGAGCTGGTCGGCCGCGCGCACCCCTCCGACGTCGTGCTCAGCCCGACCCTGCTGCCCGACAGCTGGGTGCTGCGGACGGACGCCGCGCACCCGGTGCTGTTCGACCACACGCTCGACCACGTGCCCGGGATGCTGGTGCTGGAGGCCGCCCGGCAGGCCGCCCAGCGGCTGCGGCACCCCGAACCGGTCGCCCCGGTCGAACTGGTCTCCTCGTTCGACCGCTACATCGAGCTGGACCGGCCCTGCCTCGTGCGCGCCGTCCGCGAGGGGACCCCGGACGGCCGTCGGGTGCCCGTCCGGGTGCTGCTGATCCAGGACGGCCGGACGGCGGCCGACTGCCGGCTGCTCACCGAGCCGCTGGACGGCCCGTGCGTCCCCTCGGCCCGGCGGGACGGCTTCGACGGCCGCCCCACCGCGCCGGACCTCGGCGGCACCGGGCTGCCGCTGGCCTGCTGAGCCCGCCGCCCTACGCCGCGACGAGCGCGGACGGGCGGCCGGCGTGCATCACGCTCAGGTTGGCGGCCAGCCGGACCGGGTCCTGGGCCAGCCACAGCCGCAGTGCGGCGCCCAGCATGGCACTGGCCGACCCGACCCGGATGCCCGTCACCTGGGCCAGCCTCGCCGCGCCCGGCACCAGCAGGTCGGCCAGCGCGGTCGGCAGCCAGACCGTCAGCGCGCACGGCGCGGGCGCCGTGAGGGCGCCCAGCAGCCGGTAGGCGTCGGACGGCGAGCTGATCGTGGGGATGATGTCCAGCAGCCCGTCGGCCACCACTTCGGACACGTCGCTGCGGTGTCCCTGGGCGAGCCGGCGGAGCAGCGTGCGCTCTGCGGCGGTGATTCGGACGGTCAGCATGACCTCGTCGCACTCCATTGCGCGATTTCCTCCTCAGTTCCTCCCCGTACCGGCACAGGGCGGCCGGCACGAACTACCCCTGTCGCACCTCGGCCCGGCTTCCAACCGTGGAGCGCCGGGCCGGTGGGTGTGTTCCGCTCCGGTCAGATACCCGCGTACGAGTGCTTGCCGGTGACGAAGATGTTCACGCCGTAGTAGTTGAAGAGCCAGCAGGCGAAGGCCGCCAGCGCCAGGTAGGCCGCCTTGCGGCCCTTCCAGCCGGCCGTCGCGCGGGCGTGCAGGTAGCAGGCGTAGGCCACCCACGTGATGAACGACCAGGTCTCCTTCGGGTCCCACTCCCAGTACTTGCCCCAGGCCGCCTCGGCCCAGATCGCGCCCGCGATGATGGTGAAGGTCCACAGCGGGAAGACCAGGGCGTTGATCCGGTACGACAGCTTGTCGAGCGTCGACGCGGCGGGCAGGCGGTTGCAGACCGAGACCCGGACGCGGGCCAGGCCGGTGCGCAGGTCGCTCTGCTGCTTGCCGGCCGTGCGGGCGGCGCCCGGCTTCAGGTACTCGTACAGCCCGGCCTCGACCCGGCGGTGGTAGGAGTCCTGGAACAGGTACAGCAGCGTGGCGATGAAGGCCGCGTAGAAGGCGCCGCCGCAGAAGATCGCGGTGGAGACGTGGATCGCCAGCCAGTACGAGTGCAGCGCGGGGACGAGCTGCTCGGAGTCGGTGTAGAGCACGGTGGTGGCGATGCCGAGCGTGAGCAGCACCGCGACGGTGACCGGCAGGCCGAGCCAGCGGACGTTCTTCCTCGCCGCCAGCAGCACCAGGTACGCGGCCGTCATGGCCAGCGCGAACGCGCAGGAGAACTCGTACATGTTGCCCCACGGCCAGCGGGACACCGACAGGCCGCGGGTGACCACGCCGCCCACGTGCAGCAGTGCCGCCAGGACGGTCAGCGAGACCGCGATGCGGCCGGCCAGGTCGGCCTTCTCGCTGCTGCCGGCCGCGCCGGGGCCGTCCACCTCGTCGTCGCCGCGGCCGCTGGTGACCACCGTGGCACCCTCGCCCGCCAGGGCGGTGCGGGTGAGCGTGGTGGTGCCGCCGCCCGCGCCGGCCACGGTGACGGTGACCTTCTTCGCGGCCCTGGCCGGCTGGTTCCCCGCCGCGGCGACGGTCTCGGCCAGGCTGCCCGACTGCTCCTTCGAGCGGACGGCGACGGCGCCCTTGCTGCCGAACGTCCACTCGAACATGTGGGCGAACATGGCGATCGTGTAGACCGCCATCGCCGAATAGATCAGCTTGTTGGAGAGGTCGGCCAGCTGTGGGTCGACCCCCGAGGCGAGATGCACCGTCTACTCCTTGGAGTTCTGGTCGGCAGGGGCTGTGGGGTCCGCGGGTGCTTCCGGTGCCCGGTCGGGTTCGTCGTCCTCGTCCTCCTCGGACGCCGGGGCGTCGTCCTGGAGGTCCACCGCGAGTTCGGCCAGCTCCTCGGCGATCTTCGCCGACTCGCTGCGGGCCAGCCCGGCCAGCTCGACCAGGGTGCCGCCCTCCGGCAGGGCGACCGCCCGCACCCAGATCCGGCGGCGCTGCACGAACAGCGAGCCGATCAGGCCGAGGATCGCCAGCACCGCGCCGGTCAGGGCGATCGCGTTGCCCGGACGGTGCGAGACGTTGAAGCTGGCCCACTGCTTGTAGCCCTCGAACGTGACGCTGCCGTAGCCGTCCGGGAGGGTCCAGCCCTGGCCGGGCTTCAGCAGGGCCTTGGCCGGCTGCTCGTCCAGCTGCAGCTGGGTCATGTTCCTGGTGTTCAGCTGGTACACGTTCTGCGGCAGGCCCGAGTCGGTGCCGAGGTCGCCCTCGTAGGCGTTCAGCACCAGCTCCGGGGCGGCGTCGCCCGGGAAGAGCGAGATCGGGCCGGTGCCCGCGAAACTCAGCGGGGCGGTCGGCAGGAAGAAGCCGGAGAAGCCCATCTGGGTCTTCGTGCCCTTCGGCCCGATGCCGTAGTCGGACACCTTCACGACGCCGGTCGACGTCATGTTGGCGTCCTGCGGCAGGAACGGCGTCGCGCCGGTGTAGACGACCTCGCCCTTGCCGTTGCGCACGGTGATGACCGGGGCGTAGCCGTGGCCGATCAGGAAGACCTTCGAACCGCCGATCTCCAGCGGGTGGTTGACCTCGATCGTGCCCTGCTTGAGCTTCGCGGCATCGTCGCCCGCGTAGTACTCGACGTTCGCGGTGAACTGCCGCGCGGCGCCGATCTGGTCGCCCTGGTCCTGGAACTTGGCCGTGAAGCCCTTCAGCTTGAGGAAGAAGGGGTCCAGGTCGTCACTCGTGTAGAAGGCCGAGCCGGTGAAGTCGTCGAGCTGGGTGATGGTGTTGGAGTAACCGTCGCCCTCCACCATCAGCTTGCCGCCGGTGCCGGCCGCCAGGCTCGCCCAGGCGAAGCCACCGAGCAGCGCGAACAGCGACAGGTGGAACAGCAGGTTGCCGACCTCGCGCAGGTAGCCCTTCTCGGCGGCCACCGCGCCGCCGGCGAGGTGCGCCCGGAACCGGCGCCGGCGCAGCAGCCGGTGCGCGGCGGCGTTGACGACCTCGGCGTCCGCCCCGGTGCGCCAGGCCGCGTAGACCGGCATCCGGGTCAGGTTGCGCGGCGCCGCCGGCGGCTGGGCCCGCAGCACGCCGACGAACTGCCAGGTGCGCGGGACGATGCAGCCGGCCAGCGAGAGGAACAGCAGGATGTAGATCGCCGAGAACCAGACCGAGCTGTAGACGTCGAACAGCTGGAGCTTCTCGTAGATCGGCGCGACCGTGGTGTGCTGCGCCTTCCACGTCTCGACCTTGAACTGGTTCTGGCCGTTCTGCGGGATCAGCGAGCCCGGGATGGCCGCCAGCGACAGCAGGAAGAGCAGGATCAGCGCGACCCGCATCGAGGTCAGCTGGCGCCACATCCAGCGCAGCCAGCCGAGCACCCCTATGCCGGTGGGGCCGTCGGACTCGACCGGGGCGGTGCTGAGCCGCTCGGCCGCCGCGTCGGCCGGCGCCGGGGGCGGCTGCTCGGTGTCGGTCGTGGTGTTGCTCACGGTCAGATTCCGATCCGGAAGTCGGCGGTCCAGGACTGCAGCTGGTACATCATCGCGTCCCAGACACCGGTGACGAGCAGCAGACCGACCGCGACGAGCATGCCGCCGCCGATCCTCATGACGAGCGGGTAGTGCCGCTTGACCCACCCGAAGGCGCCGAGCGCTCGGCGGAAGGCGACGGCGGCCAGGATGAACGGTACGCCGAGACCCAGGCAGTAGAAGGTGGTCAGCAGCGCGCCACGCTGGGCGTCGGCCTGGTTGAGCGCCAGGTTCTGCACCGCGGTCAGGGTCGGGCCCATGCAGGGCGTCCAGCCGACGCCGAACACCACGCCCAGCACCGGGGCGCCCAGCAGGCCGACCGCCGGGCGGCGGTGCGAGCGCACCTCGCGCATGCTCAGCCCGGGGACCAGGCCCATGAAGGCCAGGCCCATCACGACGGTGAGCCCGCCCAGCACGATGTCGATCGTCCGCTTGTAGCCCTGCAGCTCCTGGCCGAAGTAGCCGAACAGGGCGCCGGTGGAGACGAAGACGGCGGTGAAGCCGAGGATGAACAGCAGCACGCCGAGCAGCATCCGGCCGCGCCGGGTGCCGCGCGCGTCGGCCAGGTCGGCGGCGGAGAAGCCGGTCACGTACGACAGGTAGCCCGGCACCAGCGGGAGCACGCACGGCGAGAAGAACGACACGAGCCCGGCCGCGAGCGCGACCGGCGCCGCGACCAGCAGCGCCCCGCTCTGCACGGTCGCGGTGGTGTCGGCGAGCCGCAGGACGGTGCCGGCGGCCTCCGCGCTCACTGCTTCGGCTCCGCGACCACCGGCTGGAGCACCGACTCGAGGGCGTCGTCGACCGTGCCGCCGACGGCGCGGGCGGCGAGCTTGCCGTCCCGGTCGATGATCAGCGTGGTCGGGATCGACTGCGGGTTGAGGCTGCCCTTGGGGAACTTGAGCAGCTGGGTGCCGGCCGGGTCGAAGATGCTCGGGTAGGTGACGCCCTTCTCCTGCTCGAAGCGGAGGGCGTTGGCCTTCTCGGTGTCGCGCGTGTTGACGCCGAGGAACTGGACCCCCTGGTCCTTGTACTTCTGCCAGACCCGCTCCAGGTCGTCCGCCTCACCCCGGCACGGCCCGCACCAGGAGCCCCAGACGTTCAGCACGACGACCTTGCCGCGGTAGTCCGAGAGCTTGACCTGGTTGCCCTCCAAGGTCTCCCCGGCGATGTCCGGCGCGTCCTCGCGGTGGCCGGCCTCCGCCTTGGAGACGTTGGTGCCCTTGACCGTCACGAACCCGAGCTGCCCGTCACCACTGCTCGACGAACCCGACGAGGAGCATCCGGTGAGGACGAGCGCAGCGGCGGCGGCGGTAGCGGCGGCGGCTGCGGCGACACGGGGGCGGGGGCGCGCCATGGCAGACATGTGAAAAGTTTCGCATGGAGTTCCAGGCAGGTTCGGGGGGGTCCTGCCTTGCGCGTCGCACCCCCTCTGACCTGCGGCGAGGCCCGGCCGTCCGGTGATCTTCGGACGGCCGGGCCCCATACTTACACCCCGCTTACGGGCCGTTCGGGCGAGTCTCGAACGGGCCCCCGGGCGCGTCGTCCGCGGGCCTCGGAGCCTCAGGCGCCGAAGCTCTTGCCCACCGGCTTGTCGCCCTTGCGGCCCTTGCCCACCAGGTGCGCGGGCAGCAGGTCGCGGGCCGGCTCGCGGTAGCCGACCGAGACGATCTTGTCGCCCTCGAAGGTGAAGCTGGTCAGCGAGGCCAGCGAGCACTGCCGGTTGCGCGGGTCGTGCCACAGCCGGCGGCGCTCGACGAAGGAGCGGACGATCCAGATCGGCAGCTGGTGGCTGACGCAGACCGCCTCGTGCCCGCGGGCGGCGTCCCGGGCGGCGCCGAGCGCGCCCATCATCCGCACGACCTGGTCGAGGTAGGGCTCGCCCCAGGAGGGCTTGAACGGGTTGGTGAGGTACTTCCAGTAGCCCGGGTTGCGCAGCGAGCCGTCACCGACGCCGAAGGTCTTGCCCTCGAAGATGTTCTCCGCCTCGATCAGCCGCGCGTCCGCCGCGACCTCCAGGCCGTGCGCCTTGGCGATCGGCTCGGCGGTCTCCTGCGCCCGCTCCAGCGGGGACGCCACCACGTGGGTGATGTCCCGTCCGGCCAGGTCCTCGGCGACCCGGTCGGCCATCCGCCGGCCCAGCTCGGACAGGTGGTAGTCCGGCAGGCGGCCGTACAGGACGCCCTCCGGGTTGTGCACCTCACCGTGCCGCATCAGGTGGACGACGGTGATCTCTTCGGCACTCACTTCTCAAGACTCCTGGGGCTCGGGGTGGACTAGGCCGTGGCCGCGGCGGCCGCGCGCGCGGCGGCCGGCAGGGCGGCGGCGATCCGCTCGATCGCCCGCTCGTCGTGGGACGCCGAGACGAACCAGGACTCGAAGGCGGACGGCGGCAGGTAGACGCCCTCGGCGAGCATCGCGTGGAAGAAGGCGGTGAAACGGTACGCCTCCTGGGTCCTGGCCTCGTCGTAGTTGGTGACCGCGGCCTCGGTGAAGAACACCGAGAACATGTTCCCGGCGGTCTGCAGCCGGTGCGCCACGCCCTCCTTGGCGAGCGCCTCGGTGACCAGGCCGGAGACCTCGGCGGCGACCCGGTCCACCGTCGCGTAGACCTCGTCGGTGCAGCCGCGCAGCTGGGCGAGGCCGGCGGCGGTGGCGACCGGGTTACCGGAGAGGGTGCCGGCCTGGTAGACCGGGCCGGCCGGGGCCAGGTGCGCCATCACGTCGGCGCGGCCGCCGAAGGCCGCGGCCGGGAAGCCGCCGCCCATGACCTTGCCGAAGGTGAGCAGGTCCGGCGCCCAGCCCTCGTGCGCGGCCTCCAGGCCGTACCAGCCGGCCTTGGAGACGCGGAAGCCGGTCATCACCTCGTCGGAGATGAACAGCGCGCCGTTGTCCCGGCAGAGGCGGGCCAGGCCGGCGTTGAAGCCGGGCAGCGGCGGGACGACGCCCATGTTGCCGGGCGAGGCCTCGGTGATCACGCAGGCGATCTCGCCCGGGTGCGCGGCGAAGGCCTGTTCGACCGCGGCGAGGTCGTTGTAGGGCAGCACGATGGTGTCGCCGGCCTGGGCGCCGGTGACGCCCGGGGTGTCGGGCAGGCCGAAGGTGGCGACGCCGGAACCGGCGGCGGCCAGCAGCGCGTCCACGTGACCGTGGTAGCAGCCCGCGAACTTCACGACCTTCGCCCGGCCGGTGAAGCCTCGGGCCAGCCGGATCGCGGACATGGTGGCCTCGGTGCCCGAGGAGACCAGCCGGACCTGCTCGACCGGGGCGATCCGCGCGACGATCTCCTCGGCGAGCTCGACCTCGCCCTGGCCGGGCGTGCCGAAGGACGTGCCGCGGACGACCGCCGCCTGCACGGCGTCGATCACCGCGGGGTGCGCGTGGCCGAGAATCATCGGACCCCACGAGCACACCAGGTCGACGTACTCGCGGCCGTCGGCGTCGGTGAGGTAGGGGCCGGTTCCGGACACCATGAAGCGCGGCGTGCCGCCGACCGCGCGGAAGGCGCGCACCGGGGAGTTGACGCCGCCGGGCGTGACGACCGACGCGCGGTCGAACAGCGACTGGGACTGGGGGGCTTCGTAGGGGTAGCTCACGGGAGACATGGTCTCAAATCGTGTCCTTGACCTCTGCATGTCGGACCCGATCATCTGGAACGATGATCCGGGCACCGTTGTCTGTACGGTTGTCCGTAGAGACGGGGGCGCTGACTGCCCCGCGGCGCGGACCAGTCAGACTGTGCACTCAGAGTGCGCAGGCGCTCCGGTTGTGTGCAGGGGTGTGGAGAGGACTGCCGCCTTCCGCGAGTGGGTAGGGCCCGCGAGTGGGTACGGCGGCGCATGACGGGTAAGGAGCACGTCCGGAGGGACGCCGGGCGTGCGGGGGTCTGTCGATTCCGGCGAATTCCGGTGAGGATGGTCCGAGTGTCCGAGGCGCAGGACGGCTACGACGAGGCCGCGGGGGGCTCCCGCAGGCCTGCCGAGGCCGCACGCGGGGGTACGGGAGCGGGGACGGGACGCGGTCGCCGCGGCGGCGAGAGGCGGGGTGAGGGACGCGTGGGGGTGACGTACAAGTACTTCGGCGCACCCGACCGTGCGACGGCCGCCAGAGTCCCCACCGCGCTCGGCCCGGGCGGACTCGGCCTGGACGCGGGTGAGCTGGGCTCGCTGGGGCGCCTCGGCGACCTGATGGAGACCAGCGGGTCCCCCAACGGGCACCTCTCCACCAAGATCAAGCCGGAGACCATGAGCGCCATGGTCCTCACCGGCATCCAGGGCGTCCCGCTGCACCAGGTCCCGCCGCTGGAACTCGTCGTGCTGCACCCCGACTACGCCGTCGTCCAGCTCCCGCAGAACGTCGTCGAACCGCTGCGCAAGGCCGACGAGACCGAGCTCGGCGCGGCGGCCTTCATCTGGTCCACCGTGCCCGACCGCCGGGGCCCGCGCGACGCCTTCGTGATCTACAGCATGCTGCACGAGTGGCAGGACTTCGCCAACCGCCTGCACGAGGCCGGCCACCAGCTGTACTGCCTGGTCTGGCCGTAACGCGGCCGGACGGACCGGCAGATCCGACGAAACCGAACGCCCCGACGGCCGAACCGGCCTCGGGGCGAAGGTGTCTGACGGCTCGTCACCGGTCGGCCCCGGCGGGGCGGAGCACCACTGCGGCGAGCAGCGTGGCGAGCACCAGCAGGCCGGCGGCCACCGCGAAGGCGACGTGGAAGCCCCCCACGGGTGAATCCGAGGAGCGGTCGGCGAGGGTGGTGAGGACGGCGACGCCGAGTGCGCCGCCGACCTGCTGGGTGGTGTTGAAGAGCCCGGAGGCGGTGCCCGCGTCGGCCGGCCCGGCACCGGACATGCCCAGCGCGGTGAGGGCCGAGATCGCGAGGCCGAATCCGGCCGCGAGCAGCATCGTCGGGAGCAGGTCGAGGACGTAGTCCGCGTCGGCGGGCAGCCGGATGAGCAGCGCGAGGGCGGCGACCAGCAGGACGAGACCCGCCAGCAGCACCGGGCGTTCGCCGAAGCGGGCGTTGAGGCGGGCGGAGAGCGCCAGCGAGACCGTGCCGATGGCGAGTGCGGCGGGGAGCATCGCGAGGCCGGTGGCGGCGGCGCCGTAGCCGCGGACGTTCTGCAGGTAGAGCGCGATCAGGATCTGGAAGCCGAACAGCCCGGAGACCATGAGCAGTTGGACGGCGTTGGCGCCGGAGACGTTCCGTGAACGGAACGTCCGCAGCGGCAGCAGGGGGTGGGCGGCGCGGGCCTGGCGGAGCAGGAAGCCGGCCAGCAGGGCGAGCGACAGCGCGCCGAGGCCGAGGGTGCGGGCCGAGGCCCAGCCGTGCTCGCCGGTGCCGACGATGGCGTAGATGCCGAGCATCAGGGCGGCGGTGATCAGCGCGGCGCCGAGCCCGTCGGCGCCGGCCCGCAGGCCGGGGCCGCTGTCGGCCGCCAGCACGCGGACGGCGAGCAGGGCGGCGGCGAGGCCGAGCGGCAGGTTGATCAGGAAGATCCAGTGCCAGCTGAGCGCCTGGGTGAGCACGCCGCCGAGCACCTGGCCGACGGAGGCGCCGGCCGCGCCGACGAAGCTGAACGCGCCGATGGCCCGGCCGCGTTCGCGGGGCTCGGGGAAGAGCGTGACGATCATGCCGAGGCTGACGGCCGAGGCCGTCGCACCGCCGACCCCCTGGAGGAAGCGGGCGGCGATCAGCACGCCCTGGCCGGGGGCGAGGGCGCAGAGCAGCGACGCGGCGGTGAAGACGCCGAGCCCGGCGACGAAGACGCGCTTGCGGCCGACGAGGTCGCCGAGGCGGCCGGCGAGCAGGAGCAGGCCGCCGAAGGCGATCAGGTAGGCGTTGACCGTCCAGGTCAGGCCGGCGGGCGAGAAGTGCAGGTCGTCCCGGATGGCGGGCAGCGCCACGGTGACGATCGAGCCGTCCAGGACGATCATCAGCATCCCCGCGCAGAGCACGGCGAGGGCGAGTGCGCGGGAACGGACGGGGGCGGCGGGCGCCGGGGCGGGCGCGGTCGGGGCGTGCGTGGGCATGGCGGGTCTCCCGGTTCGTCGAGTACCGGGTAAGACGCTAGCAGATTGTTTTGTTCGGGACTATCTATCTCGGGAGCAGCTCGCGGCGATCCGCTCAGCTCCGGGCGCGGCGGGCGCGGCGGACCGTCCGCTCGCTCTCCACGGGCTCCGCCAGGTGGCCGTCCACCAGGCGCGTCAGCGCCGACACGAAGACCCCGCGCTCGGGCTCCGGCAGGGCGTCCAGCACCTCGCGGTGCACCCGGTCGGCGATCTCGGTGCCCCGCTCGACGGCGCGCTCGCCCGCCTCGGTGACCGAGATGATCCGGGCCCGGCGGTCGATGGCGGACGGGCGGCGCTCGGCCAGGCCCGCCTTCTCCAGCTCGTCGACGGTGACCACCATCGTCGTCTTGTCCAGGTCGGCCAGCTCGGCGAGCTGGATCTGGGTGCGCTCCGCCTCCTGCGCGTGGAACAGCACGCAGTACGCGCGGGGGGTGATCCCGAGCTCGGTGAAGGCCGACGCCATCCGGGTCGCCAGCACGTGGCTCGCGTGGTCCAGCAGGCCGGAGATGTCGCGGATCTGCCGCACGGGCGGGGTCGTCGTCATGCGTCCGAGGTTAGCAACGTGCCGTCCGTCGACAGATGATCCCGTAGCCAACCAACCGGCGTGCCGTCGCACACGAACCGCCCCAGCGCGGGACGGCCTACGGGATGCCCATCTCGAACAGCGCGTACCCGGCGTACCAGCCGGCCGCGATCGCGGGCATCGCGAACAGCCCGATCAGCGAGGGCGTCCGCACCCGGCGCAGCGCGACCGCGAGGCCGACGCAGAGCGGGAAGGCTGGCAGCAGGTAGCGCGAGATGTTGTCGAAGATCTGGTTGCTGCTCAGCGCGGTGAAGATGGTCAGCAGCGTGTAGATCACCAGGACCAGCGGCGGGCGCAGCCGCAGCAGCAGCACCAGCAGGCCGGGCAGGGCGATCAGCAGCGCGATCGCGATCAGGTCGGGGGCCGGGTTGGACTGCCAGAAGTTCCAGTGCCCGGTGACCACGTCCAGGGCCGTGCGGGAGGTGGAGGCGCCCCAGTCGAAGTAGCGGTTCCAGGCGCCGCGCTGGAGCTTGAAGTAGCCGCCCCAGTCCCCCATCCGGTAGCCGACCCAGGCGACGTACCAGAGCAGGCCCCACGGCGTGATCAGCATCGCGAAGAGCGGGCGGCGGACGCCGTCGGTGCGCCGGACGAGCGCCACCAGGGCGGCGACCGAGACGGCGGCGATCAGGGCGGCGGCGGTCGGGCGGTTGAGGCCCGCGGCCAGGGTCAGCAGCCCGGCGGCGACCCAGCGGTGGGTCATCACGCAGTAGCAGGCCCAGGCGGACAGCGCGACGAACAGCGAGTCCGAGTAGACCGCCCACTCGACGCCGGAGCCCGGGAACAGGCCCCAGAGCACCGCGGCGATCACGCCCGCCCGCCAGCCGCCGAGCCGCTCGGCCACCGCGAAGATGCCGGCCGCCGCGACGAACGAGGCGAGCACCGACACGACGATGCCGGAGCCGTACGGGCCGAGCCCGGTGACCGCGCCGACCAGCCGCATCAGCCACGGGTAGAGCGGGAAGAAGGCCGCCGAGTTCTCGTAGTAGCTGGCCAGCGGGAAGCCGTGCAGCGGGATCAGCTGCGGGTCGTAGCCGTTCTCGGCGATCCGCTGGTACCAGATGCCGTCCCAGGTGCCGAGCACGTCCCACGGCTGGGCGCCGCCGCCGCGGCCCGGGTCCTTCTTGAGGTAGTCCCCGGTGTGGGCCAGCAGCATCATGAAGACGGTCAGGCCGGTGGCCTTGACCACGGCGTACGCGCCGAGCGCGGGCGCGAAGCGGTCCATCAGGGCGCCGAAGCGGCCCGGGGCGGTGCGCTCCGGCTCCGGCCGTTCGTCCGTCGTCACCGGAGGCGTCGGGGCGCCGGGTTCGGCGCTGGACGACTCGGTGCTCGATGCCGTGCTCATCTGCTGTGGCTCTCCCCGCCCGGCTCGTGGTCGGCGCGCCGGCGAACGCGGCGACGTCGAGTGAGCCTACGACACCGGCCCCGCCCGGCCCGGGGCGGCGGGGCGCAACCGGGCGGGCACACCCGGGCGGCGGACCGGGGCGCGGCGGTGTCTGCGGCGGTGTCAGCCGTGGAGGTAGACGATGCCGAGCTTGGTGAGCTGCCAGAGCTGGTCGGCGGCGCCGGTGTCGGCCGCGAGCACGACGAGCGGGTTGCCCTGCGCGTCGCGGCCGCCGCCGGCGGTGAGCACCTTGCCCTGGTCCTGGGAGTCGGCGACCGTGTAGCGGCCGCCGCCGGCCGGCTTGAACACCCAGTGCTGGTTGCCGCCGCCGTTGCAGCCCCACTGCTGGATCCGGGTGCCGACGGCGACGGACGCGGCGTCGGCGTCCAGGCACATGTCCCGGTTGCCGCTGAAGTCGAGCTCGTAACCGCCGCCCGCCTTCGCCTCCAGGACGAACGACTGGTTGAGCCCGCCGGTGGCCGGGTAGCTGATCGCGGCGCGGCCGTTGGTCGCGTCGCCGTAGGTGCCGCCGCCGGTGAGGTCGAGCGCGTTGCCGGTGGCCGCGTTGGTCAGCTGGTACCAGGCGCCGTCCTCGGGGCCGTCGCCGAACGGCTGCCCGGGGGTGAGCGGCTGGATGGACGTGGTGTTCTGCTGGTTGAGCGTGCAGTAGGCCTCCGCCTGGTCGGGCCGGGCGAAGAACTGGCCGAGGCAGACGCCCTCGCCGCGGTAGCCGGCGACGCGCAGGTGGTACGACTGGCGGACCATGTTCATGCACAGGCCGGGGATGCCGATCTGCGAGTCGCAGCCGTTGCGCGCCCACTCGGAGAGGTTGATGACGTCCCCGTTGCTGTACTCGTACGGGGAGCTGGTCCACTCGGCGCAGACCTCGTGCCCGAAGGCGACCCGCCGCTGGTCCAGGTACCGCACGCCGGGCACCTGTTCGGCCGCCGAGCGGAGCGCGTCACTGAACGTCGGCACCACCCAGTTGTGGCCCCAGGCCAGGTCCTCGGGGAAGGCCGGGCAGCCGTCGGCGATCTTGCCGAGGTAGTCGTTGCGGCGGATGTCCGGTGTGATCGGGTTGAAGTACGACTGGTAGACCAGCTGGTACGAGGAGTCCGCGTAGCCGGCCCGGCGCATGGTCTGCCGGATGTTCTGCAGCGCCGCGACGACCTTGGGCTGGACGCGCTTGGCCCGCTGGGCGATGTCGGCGCTGCCGATGGTGTCGCGGCAGCCCTGGCTCTTCGGGATCGGGAAGTACTGCGCGAGGCAGTGCATCATGATCCCGCTGAAGTCGAAGTCGTCGTTGGCGCCGATCGTGACGACGACCATCTTGACGTCGTACTTGCCCGCCGCGTCGGCGAGTTTGACGTCCTGCTTGGGCTCGCCGAAGTCGCCGCTGCCGCCGCCGGTGATCTTGGCCAGCTCCGGGTCGCTGACCAGGTCGCCGGTCTGGGCGCCGGAGCAGGCGAGGTCGATCGGGGTCACCCCGGGGATGTCGGTGACGAAGACCTCCGACTTCGGGTGCCGGTGGCAGTAGTTGGTGGGGGTGTCGGTGTCCGGGAAGTAGCCGTCGCCGGTGTCGGTGCCGGCGCCTTCCCCGGAGATGGCGCTGTCGCCGAGGGCGACGATCGCGGCCGGGCGGGCGCCGTCGGCCGCGGGGGCCTGGTCGGCGAGGGCGGCGGGTGCGCCGGCCAGGCCGAGAGTGGCGACGAGGGCGCTCACGGCGAGAAGTGCGCCGTACGGGGAGCGGCGCGCAACCGTCCGGGTTCTGCGCGCCGCCGACAGTCGTGACCTGATCACACGCGACTCCTTGCGGGGGGGTGGGGACCGCCCGGCCGGGGGCGCCGAGCGGCGCGGAGCAAGAACGCGGAGCAGAAAGATGAGCAGGTCTCACATTCTAGGTACTGACAAGTAACGCAACAAGGCTTGTGACAGCAGCGGAAGTTGACGCTCCGCGGGCCGTCGCGACGCCCCCGGACATGCGAAAGAGCCGCCGCCCGCACCCCAGGAGGGAAGCGCGGGACGGCGGCTCGACACCCGGCCGAACCGGGTGCGGAATCAGCCCAGGTTGGCGCAGTGGTTGCCGAACGCAGGGTTCAGCGCACCGATGACGTCGACCGAGTTGCCGCACAGGTTGACCGGGATGTGCACCGGGATCTGGATCTGGTTGCCGGAGATGACACCGGGGGAACCCGCGGCGACGCCCTCGGCGCCCGAGCTGGCCATCGCGGAGCCCGCGCCCGCGGCGACGATACCCACCACGGCGGCACCGACGGCAGCCGTCTTCTTGATGCTCATACGAGCCTCCTGACTGTTCAACAGAGATGCACGGGGAGTGCGACAACTAGAACGAGACCCGTCGGGAGCGGTTGCGAGCGCACACGCCATGTCACCCGTGTGGCGCAACGGTGGCGGTACCCGGCATTCGGGTGATCACCGGACCGGACCGTTTCCCCTCGCGCCCTGCCTCGTTCTCCCTGGCGGAACACGCTCCACTCAGGCCCCTACACGAATCGAGTACCGCCCATGCGCAAGCTAGCCCACGGCGTCGCCGGCACCGCGGCCACCGCCGCCCTGCTCGCCGCCGGTGCCGGCGTCGCGTCCGCCCACCACCTGCACGGCGCGACCGCCGAGGGTGTCGCGGCCGGCTCCGCCGGCGTGGTCTCGGGCAACTCGGTGGAGGTCCCCGTGCACATCCCGCTCGACGTGTGCGGCAACTCGGTCGACGTGGCGGGCCTCCTGAACCCGGCGTTCGGCAATCACTGCCTCAACGCCTGACCGGGAATTCCTCCTGGTCGCGCCTTGCCCCGGACCTTATCCCGGCCGTGCGGGAAACCGTCCGCGAGGCGCCGAGAAGCGGCCACCGCGGCCACGCCCGAGCCATGGGCGGAACACGCCGGTGTGCGCCGACGGAGTGACAAACCACGGCAATCCCAGAAGCCAGCGGGCGAGCATTCCTGCTCGCCCGGCTCCCGACATTCGCGATCCGTCGGGCAGAAAACGGAGGAAATAACATGCGCAACCTCAAGAAGGCCGCCGTCCTGACGCTGGCCACCACCGGTCTGGTCCTCGGTGCGGCCGGCGGCGCGTTCGCCAGCTCCGGCGCCCAGGGCGTGGCCGCCGGCTCCCCCGGCGTGCTCTCCGGCAACCAGATCCAGGTGCCGATCCACATCCCGCTGAACGTCTGCGGCAACACCGTCAACGTCATCGGCCTGCTGAACCCGGCCTTCGGCAACAGCTGCGCCAACGTGGACATGCACCCGCACCACGACGCGGACGACTGCTGATCCTCCGGTCGGCACGCGTTCCGGCCGAACTGCCCCCCGACCGACCGGCCGGGGGGCAGTTCGGCATCTCCGGACGGCCCCCTGCTCCCGGCCGGCCGCCGGCCGACCGGATCCCGATCCACCGAAGGGTGATCCGCATGGTTTCGAAGAAGGGCGGGGCCGGGCTGGCCGCCGCCGTCGGCGCCGCGGTGCTGCTCGGCGCGGGCTCCGCGCAGGCCGCCACCGCCCCGCACCCGGTCCCGGAGACCGGCCCGGCCACGCTGACGAAGACGGACGTCGGCCAGGCGCTGAACGGGACGACCTCCGGGCTCGGCTACGGCGTCGCGCCGATCAAGAGCCTGCGCCTGGACCCGTGGGCGAACTCCTCGGCCGACGTGCTCAACAACGGCGCGACCGTGCAGCCCGACCAGGGCCTCGCGCCGGTCGGCACCGGTACGCTGACCGGTCCGCTGAGCGCCGGGGGCGGCGCCAAGGACCTCCCGCTGGTCGGCGGACTGACCGGCGTCCTGCCGGGCTGAGGCCCGCGCACACGCGAGAGCCCGGCACCCGTACGAGGCGGGGTGCCGGGCTCTCGCATGTGCGCGGAGGACTCAGAGCTGCGCGAGGTCCGTCAGCCCGGTCTCCTGCACGACGCCGGTCGTGGTGGCCGCGGTGGTCGTGGCCAGGTCGTTCACCTCGTCGGTGACCGAGAGGCGGTGGTCCTCGTTGCCGAGGGTCGCCGTGGCGCCCGGCACCGCCTGGACGGCGCCGGTGACCAGCCGCGGGTCCACCTCGTCGACCTTCAGGCGACCGCCGGCCAGCTGGCCGGTGCCGTCCTGGGCGAGCGAGAGCGGCTTGCCGAGGGCGAGGCCCGGGGTGTCGGCGCGCAGCGGCGCCGCGGGGGCGTCCAGCAGCACCTTGCCGAGGTCGGTGCTCTGGTCCACCAGCGGGACGGGCAGCTCGGCCTTGGCGCTCGGGCCCACCTTGCCGGTGCGCAGCTCGGGGACGAGGCGGTCGGGGAGCAGCTCGGTGCTGGTGCTGGTGGTCCGCCCCGGCGCCGGCGGCATGACCAGCGAGGTGGGGATGCCCGCGGTGAGGTGGCTGTCCAGCGGGGCGAGCGGGATGTCCGCGGGGACCTGCTGGGTGGCCAGCCTGTCCTCCAGCGCTCCGACCTGGTCGGGGCTCATGGGGGCGGCGGAGGCCGCCCCCTGGGAGGCGAGCACGCCCGCACCGACCGCCAGCAGCATCGCGCCGGCCCGCTTGGAGAACTTCATGCTTTTCACCGTTCTGCCTGTCCGTACTGGAGATCTTCCGAGGGGGGTACGGCCGCGCTACCCGAGTACCGCAGCCGTAAAGCAATCTGTCTCAACGAGTGAGCGGGAGTACCGATTGCGGCGGTTAACCGATTCGGCCTAATAATCCGACCGGAAACCACTCCCGGACGCGCCTCCCGGACTCTTTTCAAAAATCCCCGTAACCTTCCGTGCCGTCATTCTTTGATCTGGACGTCAGTGACTGCAGACCGGGTCTGAGCGTTCTACGCGTTGTACGCACGGAAACCAAAGAGCTTTTCAGAGAGGGATCTCCCCATGATCCAGAAGTCCTTCGCCGCCGCCGGCCTGGCCGTCGCCGCGCTGGCCGCCGCCGCCGCGCCGGCCACCGCCATCGGTGACGCGGACGGCGCCGCCGCCTCCATCGAGGGCAACGGCGGCACCAACTTCACCGGCACCGTCGGGAACAACAGCCCGAACTTCCACTTCCTGGACAACGCGAACGTCTGCCTCCCCGAGATCCACAACATCGCCGTCGGCGTTCTCGGTGTGGCCGTCCCCGTCGAGGTCCCGATCGCCAACAGCGGTGGCAAGCAGTACTGCACCCAGGGCCAGGGCACCCAGAGCCACGGCGACGCCGGCGTCTCGCACCTGGTCGGCTGACGAACCGTCCGAGCCGTACCGCCTGCAGCTCCCGGGCAGGCCTCCTGAACCATCCCTTCGAATCGCTCCCCGATTCACCCCTCGAGAGGAAAACCGGAAATGATCAAGAAGTCCCTCACCGCTGCCGGCCTGGCCGCCGCCGCCATCGCGATGTCCGCCGGCTCGGCCTCCGCCATCGTCGACTCGGACGGCGCCGCCACCTCGGTCCAGGGCAACGGCGGCACCAACCAGACCGGCACCCACGGCAACGCCAGCCCGAACTTCCACACCCTGGACAACGCCAACATCTGCCTGCCGGAGGTCCACAACATCGCCGTCGCCGTCATCGGCGTCGCGGTTCCGGTCGAGGTGCCGGTCCTGAACAGCACCCCGAAGCAGATCTGCAACGTCGGCCAGAACACCCAGTCCTCGGGCGACGCGGGTGTCTCGCACCTGATCGGCTGATCAAGGGGCACGGCACGGACGGAGGGCCCGGGGAGGTTGGTCTCCCCGGGCCCTCCGGGCTGTACGGACGAGGTGTCCGGCGGGCGCGCGCCCGGCCGGGTGAACGGCCGTCCGGTCCGGCGCGTGGGGCGGCGGGCCGGACGGCCGGAAGTGATCACGTGTCACAGGCAGAGCGCCGGCCGAGGCGCTCCCGAAGAGAGGGCAGAACCATGAAGAGCAAGCTGGCCAAGGTCGCGCTGACCGCCACCGCCGCGCTCGCGCTCGCGGGTGCCGCCACCCCGGCGTTCGCGCACGTCGGCCTGGCTGGGGGCGGCGAGTTCGTCGGCTCCGCCGACCCGGTGTTCGCGGCCGACCAGTGGGCCGCCGTCGCCCACACCTCGCACATCGTCACCGGTGGCGAGGGCTGGGGCGCCGCCACCGCCAAGGACGTGGCCGGCGGCGTGGAGGGCTTCGCCCACGTCCACGACTTCCGGTAGGCCGTACGGCGGAAGGCCGGGCCCCCCCCCCCCCCGGGGGGGGGCCGGCCCACCCCCCCCCCCCCCCCCCCAGCACCGCCGCGCCCGGCCGCCCGGGG
>NZ_JBHWGD010000110.1:0-21033 GCF_042733235.1 Kitasatospora sp. NPDC059722 | reverse complement strand
CCGACGGGGTGGGGCGGCTCTGGGGGGGGGCGGGGGCCCCCGGCGTTGGTGTGGTGTTCGGTTGTTCACCGGTGGATCAGCTGTGCCTGCCCGGTCGGCGGTAGGCGATCAGGCACAGGGCGCCGCCGGCGAGGATGGAGAGGGCGCTGAGGCCCACGATGAGCGCGTTGGACGACGAGCCGCCGGTGGGAGGAAGCGGGCCGCTGCTCGACGACGACGAGGTGGGGGTGCGGGTCGGGCTCTTCGTCGGTGTCGGGCTGCCGGACGTGGACGTGGACGTGGTGGGAGAGGGCGAGGGCGTCGGCGTCGGGCTCGGCGAAACGGTGGGTGACGGGGAGGGCGACGGCGACGGGGAAGGCGACGGGGACGGAGATGGTGACGGGGAAGGCGAAGGCGACGGCGACGGCGACGGCGACGGGGAAGGCGAAGGGGACGGAGACGGCGAAGGCGAAGGCGACGGGCTGGGCAGGATCACGCCCATGTCGAGGTCGAGGTCGCGCTGGCCGCCCCGGAGGGTGACCGTCTGGGTGAGGCCGGTGGTCTGGTCGGCGTCCGAGTCCTTGGCCGGGTCCGTCCCGGCGCCGCGCCTGGTGACGGTCGCGCCCTTCGGCAGGGTGGTCAGGTCGAACCGGACGGCGTAGCTGCCGTCGGGCAGCTTGTCGAACAGGTAGTGGCCGGTGGTGTCGGTCACCGTGGTGACCGGCTTGCCGTCCTTGTCGCGCACGGGCTGGTCGTTGCCGTCCAGCAGGTGCACCGTGACGCCGGGGATGCCGGGCTCACCGGGCTTCTGGATGCCGGAGCCGTCCAGGTCCTGCCAGACGAAGTCGCCGAGCGCGTTGTCGGAGGGGGCCACGCGCGTGACGGCGACGCCGACCTTGGCGGGTTCGGCGGGCAGCAGCTGCCGACCGGCCGCGTCGGTGGCGGTGAAGGCGAAGCTGTTCCACGCGTAGTCGCCCGCGGGGGCGTCGTAGGACGCGACCATCGGCCAGGTCAGCACGAAGGACGCGCCGGAGGCGAGGGTGCCGGCGCGGTGGACGCGGAACCACGTGGCCGTCCCGGGAGCGGGGAAGGTGGTGCTCCACACGGCCGCGCTGTTGCAGCCGTTCCGGGTGGCGAGTGCGGTCTCGATGCAGGGGTTGGGGTCGGTGGTGTACTCGATGACCACGGTCGGGTCGCTGCTGGTGATCGGCTGGCTGAGGGACGGGGTCCAGGCGCTGCCGCGGGCGGCGCCCTGGGTGAGGACGTAGGTGTCGCCGGGGGTGGGGAGGCGGTCGTAGGCGATGAAGTCGGTGACCGGGTCGGGGGAGTCGTTGCGGACGGTCATGCGGTAGGAGATCCGGCCGCCGGGGGTGGCGGTGCCGATGCTGACGTAGTCGGCGTCGAGGTCGCCCTTGACCTCCTTGTAGGAGCGGAGCACCGAGGGCGCGTCCACCCGGATCCGGGAAGAGGCGTGGCACAGGAGCTCGGTGGTGTCGCCGTTGCCATTGAGGTCCAGGAGGTCCGGGGTGCTGCCGCTGTCGGAGCCGGAGAACATGCACGAGACGGGGGCGTCGGGCCGGTCGACGGTCACGTAGACGTCGTTGGTGAGCTCGCCGGCGCGGATGCTGCCGGCCACCTGGACGTCGAAGAGCATCCGGTAGGCCAACGCGTCGTGGAGGTACGTCATGTCCGGTGCGCCGGCGGGCCACTGCATCCTGAGGATCTGGCGGCCGTCGGGGCCGGGGGTCACCGTGATCGACTCCGGGGCCCTGGCGTGCGGGTAGTTCGGGTCGGGGCGGGCCGAGCCGTCGAGGTAGACGACGCCGGCGGGCAGCACGTCGTAGAGCACGAGCGGGCGGCCGAGGTCGCGGGCGCTGCGGTTGTAGGGGATGACCTGGAAGGTGGCCTTGCCGCCGGGGGCGGAGAGCTCACCGGCGACGGTGGTCTTGGCCGCGCCGAGGTTGGTGGCCTGGGTGATGGCGGTGGAGGCGCAGGCGTTGGCGGAGGCGTCGTTGGTGCCGTCTGTCGCGGTGGTGTCCACGCAGTTGGTCAGCCGGTCGGGTGCGGGGCGCCCGTCGTGGCCGGGGGTGGCGACCTGGGTGACCAACTGCACCGCGTTGCCGGGGCTCCAGCCGGTGGGGATGGGGCCGTTCCAGGTGAACCTGAGGCCGTCCAGCCACCGTCCGGCCGGGATGCCCAGGTCGTCGCGCGAGGGGTCGCCCGCGCCCCGGACGAAGGTGATCCGTCGGTTGGTGGAGCCGTCGAACGGGCTGGACGGCGAGAAGGTGAGCCAGGTGGGGTTGCCATTGAGGCGGTACTGCAGGGTCAGCTCGATGCTGTTCGGATTCCAGGGCTCCAGCTGGAGGGACTGCGGGAAGATCCAGTTGTAGAGGCCGTCGGTGGTGCCGGCGCCGGGGTCGGTGATGATGAGGCTGGTCGCCGGGCCCGAGGTGTTGGTGGCCGAGAGGCCGAAGGAGTTGAGGTCGCCGTTGGTCGTGGTGTCGCGCCAGACCTTGCTCGCCGTCACCACCACGCCGGTGGCCGGCGGCCTGAACTGGCCCGTCGTGGTGGAAGCGGTGTCCAGCTTCCGCTCGCTCTCCGTCAGCGGGGCGCCGAGCAGGTCCACCGTGTTGTTCGAGGTGGTCCCGTTCGGGAAGTCGGCCTCGGGGTAGTGGACGACCAGCACGCCCGGCACGCGGCAGCCGCCGCGTCCGTTGCCGGAGGTGAACGCCCCGAGGTCGTAGCCCCACGTGTTCGGGCCCGGCGGCACCGGGGACCAGCCGGGCGAGCGGCCGGTGTCCACCACCGCGCCGGGCGGCAGGCTGTCGAGCAGGCGGCCGGTGTCCAGGTCGACGTTGGGCACGTTGTCGGTGGCGCAGGTGCTGAACTGGTAGGTGACGGTGCGTCCGTCGCTGCTGGAGGTCTGGATCCCCTTGGTCACCGTGTACTGCGGTTGCACGGCGGCCTTGGTGTCGGCCGTGGCGGTCTGCGAGGTCTCGCCGGTGGCGCTCATCGTGGCCGAGTTGGTGGAGGCGGCGCCGTTCGGGGTGGTGAAGTTGGGGTACTTCATCGTCACCGTGATGGTGGCGGTCGTGCCCGGACTGAGGTTCTTCAGCGTGATGTCCATCGTGCCGCCCATCGCGCCCGGGGCGGGGACGGTGGAGGCGGCCTCGTCCACCGAGGACGGGTCGGGCGTCCAGCCGACGAACTGCATGTTCGACGGCAGGGTGTCGAGGATCCGACCGCCCGTGCACTCGGTGATCGAACACGTGTAGCGCAGGGTGTAGGTGACGTTCTCCCCGGGGGAGGCGGTCGCCTTGTCCACGCTCTTGGTGAAGGAGATCGCGGCCTGGGCCGGTGGCGCCAGCACGCTGCTGCTGAACAGCGAGCCCGCCACCAGGGCCAGGACGGAGGCGATCCGCCCGGTCCGGAAAGGAATACGCATGCCGAGCAGTTCATCCGATCGTCTGATCGATTGCTCCGACGGCGCGAGGGCGATCGGGGGCAATTCACCTGCTCAGCGGACGGGCGGGCCCGGATCACGGCACGGAGGGGACCGACCGGAGGGCCTCGGCCGCGCCCTGGCGACGGCCCGTCAGAGCGTAGCCCCCCGCGCCCGTCACTCGATCGGCCGGTGGCCGTATCCGATGACCGGGCGGGCCTGTTGGTATGGCATCGATTGGTAGGCCGGTGCGCGACTGCTTTGGACACCATCCGGCGACGACAGCTGCAGAAGAAGGCGGAATGCTCCAAATCTCAGTCGAGGACTCCGAGATCGACCCGGGGGAGGCCCATCGGTGGCACCTGGTGTCCCTGACCGGTGACGGCGGGCCCGCCCCGCGCCGGATGACCGGTTACAACCAGGCGAAACATTTCACCGTGGCGCAGCACGCCCAGAGCATCGACGAACCGATCCGGTCCTACGTCGCGGCCAGCTTCGAGCTCCCCGGCCGGGTGGACCCGGACGCGCTGGAAGGAGCGTTTCTCCACCTGGTGCGGCGTCACGAGGTGCTCCGGGCGGTCTACCAGCCGCTGGGCGGGGACCTGGGCTGCGAGGTCCTCACGCCCGACGAGGTGGCCCTCAAGCACGTCTACGTCGGCCCGTTGGAGACTCCCGCGGAGGTCACCGGGCACCTCCAGGGCGCGTTCCAGGAGGTGGACACGCTCGCCTGGCCGCTGATCACGATGGGCGCGGTCGTCCGGCCGGAGTCGACCACCGTCTGGTTCTCGTGCGACCACCTCGTCACCGACGGGCTCTCCAGCGCGATCGCGGTCAACGACCTCATCACGGCCTACCGGGACCTTGGCGCGGTCGAACCCGCGCCCGGCGCGGTCCAACCTCCTGGCAGCTACCTGGAGTTCAGCCGCACCCAGCGCCGGGCCAACCGGGCGATGAACGCCGACGACGCGCGGCTGGACTACTGGCGGGCGTTCCGTGACCGCAACGGCGGCCTGTTCCCGCGCTTCCCGCTCGACCTCGGGGTCCGGCCCGGCCGCCTGTACGCGCCGGTGGCGAGCACCGAACGGCTGCTGACCGCCCGCCAGGCCGAGGAGTTCGGCGCCGCCTGCCGGGCCCGTGGCGGACGGCTGTCCATGGGGCTGCTCGCGGCCGGCGCGGTCGCCCTGCGCCGGCTGGGCGGGCCGGCGGAGTACCGCGGGCTGGTGCCGGTCAACGAACGCGGTCGGGGCGTCTACGCGGAGTCGATGGGGTGGTTCATCAACACCCTGCCGGTCGCGTTCCCGGTCGGGGAGCGGGCGGAGTTCGGCGAGGTGCTGGCCGCCGCCCAGGACGCCTACGGGCAGGCGCAGGCGAACGCCGGGGTGCACTTCGTGAAGGCGTGGCGGCTGCTCGCCCCGGCCGAGTACGCGCGACTGCACTACTGGCCGCACGCGGTGAACTTCTTCTCCTACATCGACTTCCGCCGACTGCCCGGCGCCGACCTGCACACCGCGCGGCGCGCTCGGATGCACGTCTGGGTGTCCGGCTGCAATGGGCTCCTGCACTGGCTGCACCGCACCGACGAGGGCCTGTTCGTCAACACCATCCACGTCGACACCCCGCAGGCCCGGGCCACCAACCGGTCGCTGCTGGACGGGCTCATCGGAGTGCTGACCGACGTCACCTGAGAGCCGCGGCTAACGGTCCAGGACCGACAGCAGCACGTCCACCAGCCGCGGGGGCCCGGCCGGGGGGGCCGGCGCGGGGCGGGCGTGCTCACGGGCCCGTCGCGCGATCTCGGCGCGGCGGGCCGGGTCGGTGAGCAGCGGGACGATCGTGTCCTGGAGGGCGCCGGAGGTGGCGGGGCCGATCAGGGCGACGGCCGCGCCGGCGTCGGCGAGGTGCCGCGCATTGTGCTCCTGCTCGTTCCCGGCGCTGGTGGCCAGCGGGATGAAGACGGCGGCCTTGCCGAGCGCGGTCAGCTCGGCGAGCGTCCCGGCACCGCTGCGGGAGACCACCACGTCGGCGAGCGCGAGGACGTCCGGGAGCTCCGGGCCGACGAAGCCGGTGACCAGGTACCGGGCGCGGATGTGCTCCGGCAGTGCGGCGACCCGCGCCCGCAGCCCGGCCTCGTGGGCGGGCCCGCACTGGTGGACGACGTTGGCGTGGCCGAGCAGCCACGGCAGGATGTCGCTGACCAACTGGTTGATCTGCTGCGAGCCCTGAGCACCACCGGTGACGTACACGGTGGGCGCCTCGCGGTCGAAGCCCCACAGACCGAGGGCCTGCACGGCCTTGCCGGCCTGGCCGGTCAGCACCTCGGGGCGCACGGGGTTCCCGGTGACCACGGCGTTGGGCCGGGCGGCGTCGGGGAGGAACGGCAGCGTGGACCCGGAGGAGACCGCGACGCGGGTGGCCATGCGGGCCAGCGCCCGGTTGCCCAGGCCGAGCCGGACGGTCTGCTCGTGGACGACCAGCGGCCGGTGGCACATCCGGGCGGCTAGCCCGACCGGCACCGCGACGTAGCCGCCGGTGCCGAGCACCACGTCCGGGTCGAACCCGGCGACCGCGGTGCGGGCCTGGGCGACACCGAGGGGGACGCGGCCCATGTCCTTGACGTTGGCCGGCGAGATCAGCTTGAGGGGGTTGGAGCTGCGCCGGATCTTCCCGGTGGCGACCGTCCTGAACGGGATGCCCTCGGACCCGGCGACACGGGCTTCGAGACCGGCGGCGGTGCCGATCCACAGCACGTCCAGGGCGCCGCCGGCCGCGGCGAGCCGCGAACGCAGGGTGCGGACGGCGGTGAGGGCCGGGTAGGTGTGCCCGCCGGTCCCGCCCCCCGTGACGATCAGCCGGAGGGGGCGGCCGAGGCGGGAGACGAGAGCAGTGGTATCGGGGGTCACGGCTGGAACATACCAGCTCCCGAAGGGGCTTCTGGCAGCGGAAGCTGACGAAGCGTCGGCGGTGGGCCACTTGTCGCTCCGATGCGGCCCACCTCGGCCGGTGAAGCCCCTGTTAGCCTGATCGGCATGATCATGAGGAGGGCCGGGCAGCGGGCGCAGGGCGGGTCGGGCTCCGGTCCGGAGCGGGCTCTGATCGCCGCGAGTTTCGTCAACAGGGTGGGCAACGGTCTCTTCAACACCGCAGCCGTCCTCTACTTCACGTTCGTGGTGCACCTGCCCGCCGCACAGGTGGGGGCCGGCCTGACGATCGCCGGCCTCTGCGGCCTGGCGGCCGGCATACCGGCGGGGAACCTCGCCGACCGGTACGGGCCGCGCGCGATCTGGCTGACGAGCCTCGCGCTGCAGGCCGCAACGATGGCGGCGTTCGTCTTCATCGACAGCTGGCTCGCGTTCACGCTCGTCGCCACGCTGGACCGGCTGGCCGCCACGGCGGGCGGCGCCGCGGGCGGTGCGCTCGTCGCGCGGGTCGGCGGTGAACGTCCGGCCGCCTTCCGGGCCAGACTCCGGACCTTCGTCAACCTCGGTGTCGTCGTCGGCACCCTCGGCGCGGCCTTCGCGATCCAGGTCGACACGCGCTCCGCCTACACCGGCCTCATCCTCGCCAACGCCGCCAGCTTCGCCTGCGCCGGACTGATCGCGTTCCTGGGCGTCCCGAACTACCGGCCCCTGCCGCGGCCCGAGGAACACCGCCGGTGGTCCGTCCTGACCGACCGGCCGTACGTGTCCTTCGTGGCGATCTACAGCGCCATGGGCCTGCAGTACCAGACCGTCTCCCTGCTCCTGCCGATCTGGCTCAGCGCCCACACCGACGCACCGCGCTGGACGGTGGCCGCGGTCTACGCGATCAACAGCGGCGTCTGCGTGCTGTTCCAGAGCCGGCTCGGCTCGAAGGTGGAGACCCCGCGGCAGGGCGGCCGCGCCTTCCGGCTCGCCGGGCTCCTGTTCCTCGTGAGCTGTCCGCTGATGGCGCTGACGGCCGACGTCCCCGCCTGGGTGGCTCCGGCGCTCGCCGGGCTGGCCGTGTGCATCCACAGCATCGGGGAGGTGTGGGAGTCGTCGGGCGGCTACGCGCTCGGCTTCGGCCTCGCGCCCGACCACGCCCAGGGCCAGTACCAGGGCCTCCTCGGCATCGGCTTCGACGCGGGCCAGGCGCTCGCCCCCGTGGTCCTGACCGGAGCCGTCCTCGCGCTCGGCCACCCGGGATGGCTGCTGCTCGGCCTGTTCCTCGCGGCCGTGGGCGCGGCGGGACCGCCGGTGGCCGCGTGGACGGAGCGGACCCGGCCCGGTGAGCCGGGTCCGGAGGCTCCTGTGCGGCGTCGACAGAATGAGTCCCCGCTGGAGGAGGCGGACCGCTAGCCTCCCTCAGCCGAGCGCCGCGGCCACAGTGGGCGACCACTCCTGACGACCGTCCGACTGCAGGGCTGAGCCCGACGGCGACGGCCCATGGGGAGAACGACGCCACGAAGACCCCGTGACGCCGACGTCACGGGGTCTTCGTGCCGGACTCTGTGCAGCCATCTCAAACGGTGGTCGGGGGATCTTGCGGCGGAATCGCTCCCAACGAGGACGGCGACCTCCAGGCCCGATTCGATGGTTCCAGTACCGAGTTCGCCATCGGTTCCCTCAGCGACCACCAGTCCCCGCTCTCAATCTCGGAGCTCCCCGACTGCTCCGACTTCGAGCCGTACGAGGCCTGCGAGCCCGACGACTCGTCCGAGGACCGGCGGCTGCCGTAAGCCCACAACCCTCTCGAAGTCAGCTACCGACCGCGGACGCCCGGTTGGACGGGTAGACCGTGGCGGTGGCCGGTCCGACCGCGACGGCGTTGTGGTCAAGGTGGTTGTTCCGGTCCTGCGCCTCTTCTGGGACCGAACTGCGCCCGTTCGCCTGTGCGACGTCCCAGTTCGAATGGGCTGGCTCCCACGCCGACGCACCGAGGCGGAACTAAACCCCCGCCCGATCAGCTCGTGATCGCCAACGAGATGGAGGGGGCTCTCGCCACGTGCGCCAGCGACGACGGACCTGATCGACGGTTCGGCAAGTAGATCCTCGCGGCGAAGAACAGGATGACCGGTGCACCGGATCGATCGCCCAACAGGTCGGCTTGGGCTGATCGCCGGTATCCCCAACGCATCGGTGTTCCAAAGGCGTACTCTGCTCTCCTCAGTCGACCCGGGCATGTGGGGAGGGGCAGTGGGCGAGAGTGCGGAGATGGCCCTGCGGTTCGAAGACGAGGCCGAACTCGTCGACTCAGAAAGGGAGATGGAGTTCCTGCTGGAGGAACTCGCAATGCTCGAAGGGGTGTCGGTGGTCCATCGCCCGTTGGGGGCCGCACCAAAGGGCTCACGCGCCGGGGACCTTACCTCGTACACCGAGCTGATCCTCGGAGTGGCCGGGGCACCCACGCTACGGGCGCTGATCACGCTCACCCAGGACTGGCTCACCCGCCGCAACTCCGGCACGATCGAGCTCAGCGTCGGCGACGACACCCTGCGGATTACCTCTGTCGGACGCACGGACCAGCGACTCGCCGTCGAAGGCTTCCTGGCCCGTGCAGCAGCAGCACGCACAGCGCAGTCGGCCGACGAGCCCGACGAGCCCGACGAGGCGGGGGACGACGACAACCGCGATGACTAAGCGTGCGCTGATCATCGTCAACCAGCACTACCTCGATCCCGGGCTGACCGAACTGCCCGGGGCCGCCGCCGATGCAGAACAGCTCAAGAGCGTGCTGGCCGATCCTAAGATCGGCGGCTTCACCGTCGATGTCGTCGCCGAGGGCACCGCTCATGCCTGCCGTCGGGCCATCCAGGCCTTCTTCAGGAGCGCCACCAAGGACGACATCCTGCTTCTGCACCTGTCCTGCCACGGCCGGAAGGACTCTCGCAACCGGCTTCACTTCGCGGCCTCCGACACCGAGATCGACGTGTTCGAAGCAACGGCGGTCAGCGCCGAGTTCCTGGCCGACCAAATGGAGCAGAGCCCGAGTCATCGGACTGTCGCTCTACTCGACTGCTGCTACAGCGGAGCCTTCACGAGGGGCCTGCGTACCCGCGCCGGGGCTGAAGAGGTCGACGTCGGCGAACCGTTCTCAGGCCGTGCGCAGGTGGTCATCACCTCGTCGACCTCCCTACAGTTCAGCTACGAGAGTGAGAGCCGCAGCCGGGGCACCGAGCCGTCGGTATTCACCTCGGCCGTCGTCGCCGGCCTGCGTGACGGCTCGGCTGACCTCGACAGGGACGGCTACGTCTCCACCGACGACCTCTACGACTACGTGCACGACCGGGTGAGTTCGAACCATCCGCAGCAGACTCCGACCCGGACCGTGAACGCCGCCGAGGGCAGGCTCTACCTGGCCCGTAACCCGCGTGGGTTCGTCGCAGACCCGGCGATCTCCGAAGGGCTTCGCAGCGCGATCCTCGCCACCGAGGAGTGGCCACGGGTAGGGGCCCTCCACGAGCTGGAGCGGTTGCTCGCCAGCGCGCGTGCCGACGTGCGGAGAGCGGCCAAGGAGGCGCTGCTGCACCTGGTCCACGCCGAGCACACCAAGGTCTCCCAGAACGCGACGCAGCTGTGGCAGTGGCGGGGCCTCGGAGTAATCCCCGACCGGCCGTCCAGGATCGACCGCTCGGTCGCTCCGGGCGATCGGATCGTGGCCATCGACTTCGGCACCACCAACTCCTCCATCGCGGTGTTCACCGACGGAGAAGCCCAGATCGTGCCCAACCGCTGGGGCTTCCCCACCACGCCGAGCATGGTCGCCATCGACGCGGACGGGAACCGCTTCTTCGGGGACAACGCGGCAAGGCTCGCCGAGAGCGATCTCGCCGCAGTTGTCCGGAACGTCAAGCTAAAGCTCGGCACGGACTGGAGACTGGAGCACCAGGGCGCCTCCTACTCGGCCGAGCAGGTCGCCTCCTGGGTCCTCGCCGAGCTGCGGCAAGACGCCGAGATCGAGCTCGGACAACAGGTCACCCGAGCCGTGATGACCATCCCGGCGGGCTTCACCGCCCGGCAGCGTGCCGCGCTCACCGCGGCCGCCGCGCTGGCCGACCTCACTGTGATCAGGATGATCAACGAGCCGACCGCTGCTGCGATGCCGTTCTCCCTGGAGGGCGAACGCGAGGAGACGGTGATCGTGTTTGATCTGGGCGGGGGCACCCTGGACGTGACCCTCGTCGAGATCTCCGACGGCGTCTGCGACGTCAAACGGACCGGTGGCGACAGCTCCTTGGGCGGCGCTGACTGGGATCAGCGGATCGCCGACCACATGACAGCCGAGTTCACCGCGCTCCACGGCGTCCGCCCCACCGGCCGGAACGCTCGTCACAGGCTGCTGGAAGCAGCCGAACGGGCGAAGAAAGAGCTTTCGTACACGTCGAGCACCCGGATCACCATTCCCCACCTCGTCACCCAGGCGAACGGATCGCTCCACCTCGACCTCACACTCACCCGTTCCCGCCTCGATGAACTCACGGCCGATCTGCTGCAGCGCTGCCGGGCAGCGTTCAACCAACTCCTCGAACCTGACCAGTACGGCTTCCCCTACCCAATCGAGGACGTGGACCGCGTGGTCTTGGTCGGTGGCGCGAGCCGGATCCCAGCGGTGACCGACCTGATCAGCGAGCTGAGCGGACAGGCACCCGATCGTGACATCATCGTCGAGGGTGTCGTCGTGGGTGCTGCGGTGCAGAGCGGCGTGCTCGTAGGTGACCAGCGCACTGGGCTGCTCCTGGACGTTGCCTCGCACACCCTCGGCGTGTGGACCAGTGACGGGCGGTCCGCCACCCTGGTCGACCGGCACACCACCATCCCGACTAAACGTTCGGAACTATTCACCACCGCTGTGGATGGCCAGCCCCGGATCGCCATCGGGGTACTCGAAGGCGAGCACACGGACGCGGACCGCAACGAGCTCCTCGGCATGCTGCAAATGGAGTTGACGCTCAGTCCCGTCAAAGGCGTCCCGCAGGTGGAGGTGACGTTCTCCGTGGACGCCGACGGGATGCTGACGGTCACGGCACACGACCGGGAGGTCCGACTACCCCCGCTACCGAAATACGTGTCGCCTGCGAGCGCCGGGCCCGAGCACGGACGGTTCGACTCACACCCGGACGAGGTCGCCGACCTGCGTGGCTCGGACTTCGTCGAGAAGGTCAACGCGGGCTGGCATCGAATGGCCGCGGAGTTCGGGCTCTTCGACGAGGAGCGCGAGTTTCTGCTCGCGCTCGGCCGCGCGCGCCTCGGGGACGATTCGGACGGTGAGCCGTACGAGGTGTGGTTCCGTGTCCAACTACTCGACGAGTGGGACCTCGTGGGAAGTGAGGTGGACTTGCTGCGGAGTGGCTTCGCGACCCTCTTCACTGATCGTTTCGTCCCGGAGTTCACGGTGGCGTCCCTGGACGGGCAGATGAGGATGAGTACCATGGTCTGGGGTGATGGCACGCTCAGCACCATCGTCATTCGCCCGTAGCCGGTGCCCCGTGGGACGGCCACCCCCATCCTGGTCGGGTCGTCTCTGCCGTTGTAACGGGCGAGGAGCGGTGCGATGGGGTGGCTGTTCGAAGAGTTGAAAGCCCGCGAGGCGGCTGCCCGGACTCGGGTGGAGGCGCTGGAAGCCGAGCTCGCCGAGGTGTCCAGGCGGTTGAGTGTGGCCCGCGAGGGGTTGGAGCGTCTGCGAATTGCTCGGGAGACGGTCGCCGAGGTGCTCGCCGAGAGGCCGGCGGTCACGGCGGACGCGAGCGAGACGCGAGTCGAAGGCGTGTCGGTGTCGCCGTATGCGGGGGCGGAGCGGCAGGTGATCGGGGTGCTGACGGTGCCGAACTGGCAGTCCGGCATGGGGGTGGCCTGTTCACCCCCGCTCGCCGCCGGACAGGTTCCTCTCCCAACTCCCGCTGACAGCAGGGATCTTCCGTCTCTACATTCGAAGGTTCACTCGTATCGGGTGCAGGACAAAGGAAGAGCCCTGGAGATGACACCGCACGACACTCATGACACCACTGACCCCTTTGCCCGCTCCCTGAGCGCCTTCGAGACGCTGATAGGCACCCTGTCGGGCGGTGACGCGAGCAGGTGGACCCACGCCGAACCGGAGGAACACCTGGACGCGGCTGGGCGGGACCGGCTCCGCCTGCTGCAGGACCACCTGGACCGTGAGACACCCCGTCAGCCAGACACCATTTCGGTTGTAGCATCCAGTAACTCTCAACGAAATGTTGCCAACGGGGAGCACGCATGACCGCCTCGGTAAACCGCCTTCGCAGTATGTACATACAGACAACAGGCCGAAGCAAGGCCGGGAACGGGATGACTGCCAAGCAGGTGAAGGCCGACCGTGATGCCAGGGCCGGCCGCTTCCTGCGAGGGGAGTACGTCGCCGTTGGATTCAGCCCGGTCCCGGCCGAGTCCGACGGCATCTTCCTGGCGGATCTTCCCAAGGACTCCCTGTTTTTGGCGTTCAACGAGGCATACGCCAAGGAGGGGCCGGCCGTCGCCAACGCCAATGCCCGGATTTTCTGGCGATTTGTCCACGATGTGAATGAGGGCGACCTGTTCTTCCTGCGGGACTATGTGAACAACCTGGCCTGGTGCGGCGAAGTCGGCGGCCCCCATCGGCTTGCTCTGAACGAGAAGGCAGAGACGTACCAGCACCAGTTGCCGGCCACCTGGATCGCGGCCCTGCCGCTGGACGACCGCGGGGTCAAGGACGCCGTCCGCCCCTACAACGGCTGCAATCCGGTGGTCGCCCCCGAGATCCGTGCCAAGCTCCAGCGTCTGTTCGGCCTCAGCGAGGACTATCTGGCCGGAGGCGCAGCCAATCAGGAACGCGTACAGGAGACTCGCCGTGTTCTGGCACGCACCTACTTGACCGCGCACGGTTCGGAGAAGGCCGGCCGGGTGGCGCAGTTTGCGCGCACCGATTACACGGCCTCCGAGGTGCAGGTGCAGGCGTCGACCCAGGCGGCCACGGCGAAGGGCCACAATGAGCACAACGAGGCCAGAAACGATCTACTGGCGTGGCTCAGGCGTGAGCTCGGCCCGGACAACATCCGCGAGCCGCGGTCCACGAGTGAGCGTCCCGCCTTCGACCTGCTGGTGGACCTGCCGGACGACCGGTCGGTCATCGAGGTGAAGTCGCTGAACGACGCCAACGAGGAGGAGCAGCTTCGGCTGGGAGTGGGGCAAGTACTCGACTACCGCAGCCAGATGCACAGGGCCGGACGTGCGGCCACGGCCGTGTTGTGGGTGTCGAGGATGCCGTCGGAGGCGGAGCGTTGGCGGGACCTGTGCGCCGAGGTTGGGGTGAGGCTCGGTTGGCCGGGTGAGGAAAGGAAGATCTTCTGGCTTCGCTGAGCTGCGACGTTTCCGCACGTAGCGTCCGACAAGGCAACTGCCGGGGAGGGCCTGTCGGCGCCCCGGTAGTCGGCGGCGATCAGTCGGGGCCGCAGCCGGTAGCGGGGATCATCCTGCCCGTAGAGGGCGGGGATCAGCGCAGCCGTGGTGGCGGCGCGCTGCAGATGGGCGATCACGGCCTTCCCTTCTCGGACGGTCGGACGGCGGTGCCCGGCGGCGCGGGCTGACGGGCACGAGGATCCGTAGGACCTGCGGTTTGGCCCGGCCGCCTATGGGCGGTAGCGCTGGCAGATGGAGCTGCGGGAGTCCGAGACAGCACCTGCTTCTGATTCCTTACTCTGGGTGCTTTCGATTTACGCGCTGACTCCGTGGCCAAGGGTACGGAGGCGGGCTGAAGTTTGGACAAACAGGCGCTATGGCAATGGCACGCGCATAGCCGAGGGTGCTCGCTGCGTACTTCTTCCCGCAGCGTCGAGTTCGGAATTGTCGTGTGGATCGTCAGCTGTGCAAGGGGGCTGGAGGAAAACTGACAGGTCAATATCTGGCCATTTTCCAGACGTGATAGGCGTACTGAGCGGCCGCCATGGATTGGGGCTCATGAGTCGTTATCAACTTCACTGCTACCTAAGCATTGATTCTTCATCGGGCATCCACCTGTAGCGACCTCAGGCTTGGCCTCGGATCCGAGCTGGGCGGGAGGGCTGTCGTCATGCTTCTCGCGAAGGAGTGGCCGTTCAAGTTGATTGGTGAACCAATGCGCATTGTGATCGATTGTCTATGGAAACCAATTTTCTGGACTGCTATCGAGATGCGGTCGAGGTCGAAGGATGGGACGCTAGATGGGTGATGTGCTCATCGGTCATTTGACTAAGGAGGACCCAAATGACACTCAGTGATGAGGCTGCGGTCCGAGTTGAAAGAGTTGAGCGTAGATCTACGCAAGGAACTCATGGGGGCTGGGTGTTCCAGGCCCTCGAGGTCGTCCTTAAAGGTCACGGAGGTTTCACGCAGCCGCTCAATGCGGCGGGGCTGGGGCTCAACGATAAGAGTGTGGTGTTGACACAGATCTGCGAGCTCGGCCCCAGTGCGGACGGTGAGCTGGTTCCCGTGATGGGCGAGGCCAGCATGAGGATCGACAACGTTGCTCAAATGGGCGATGTCGTTTGGGTGAGGGGTTCCGTGGGCTGGGATTCAGACCTGGCTTTCCGAATCACCCTGTTCGCAGTTCTGTGAGAAAGTGGCGCGTTGAATTGCGAGCTTGGTTCGCCGGCGCTTCTGTTGATGTAGGAAGCCCGGTTGCCGGTGTCGGGCTGTCTGCCGGGAACGATCAGTAGGGTGACGTCTGGGCGTGCACATGAGCGGCAAGGTAGTGTCGGATGCTGCCCTCGTGCTCTGGAATGTAGGGGGCAGCCGTCAGTGGTGCGGTAGGCCAGAGCAGGGAGCGGCGATCCGGACGTCCGTCCGTCAGTCAGACGAACGGGTTCTCGGTGGGGCGGTCGGTGCCCGTCGCGGCGGCCAGCAGCTCGGGCAAGTCGGTGGGCCCGCAGGGGCGCTGGTCGATCCACCAGCTGGCCCCGGTGACGGTGCGGGCTTGGTCCTTGATCTGCTCCCACTCAGGTTCCGGCATGCCGCGGTCCAGGACGAGCGCCGTGTTAGGAAGCGGAGAGCACCTGGTGGCGGCAGCGGACGCCCCAGGCGATGCCCTTCTCGGTCGAGTCGTCGCCTTCCTTCGCCGCGCGCCAGCACTCGGTGCACTCCTGCGTGGCCAGCCACTCGGCGAAGCCGGCGCGGCGGCCGGTCGGGCGGTCGTCGAGGTCCCGTTCCGCGGTGTGCCCGCACGAGTGGGTGATCTGCCAGATCTTCTTCACGGCCATATGTGCTCTGCTCCTTGGCAGATGGGGTGGGTGGTCAGTGGTGCCGCTGGCCGCGGATGGGCGGCGCCGTGGGCAGGGCGGGCCGGCGCTCGTACTCGGCGCGCAGCTGGGCGAGCCGCTCCTGGGCGCCGGGAAACACGTGGGCCCGGGCGCGTTCGCGGGTGTCGGCCGGGGTGGGCGGTGTGCCGGTCGGCGAGGTCACCGCGCATCGCCCGGACCTCTTGCACATAGCCCTCGGCCGTGGTCGCGATGTAGCGAAGGCGCGCCGCGTAGTGTGGATCGGACGCGCCGCCCAGTCCCTCCCGCCAGGAGGCCGCCTCCTGGAGGAGGCCGACGAACCTGGTCGAGGACCCCGTCATCGGGTGCGGTCAGCTCGCTCAGGGCATCGACGGCATGGCGTGCCCGGCCCCCGCGATGGCCTTGGTGACCTGGGCCAGCGACCGCGATGGGGGAAGTGCCGGTGCCGCGTGGACGGAGCGGACCCGGCCCGGTCAGCCGGGCGACGGGGCCCCCGACCCGGTCGATCAGGAACCGATCGATCAGGAATCGAGAAGCCGCGCGGAGGCCCGCGACGTAGCGTGAACACGTCGCCGGGAGATCCGGCACCCGGTGATCGACAGCCGGGCAACGTCGTCAGGAGGACCCATGTCGTACGCCGTCGACTTCAAGAACGTGTCCACCGTCGGCCTGGAGTCGTCGCCGGTGGCGGAGGCGCTCGCCGGGCTGCGGGCCAACGAGGCGCGGTACTTCAAGAACAAGTACGACCACGAGTTCACCGTCCTGCCCGCCGACGAGGCGCCGGACGTGCTCGGCCTGGTGAACCGCATCCTGTCCGAGGAGCGTGACATCGTCATCGGCTCCCGGCCGCTGGAGGTGACCTCCTTCGAGGCGGGCGGTATCCGGATGATGTACGTGTTCTACGAGTCCGGCCTGTCGATCAACGTGATGTACGGGATCGAGGACGGCGGGAAGCGCGCGGTGGGGTTCAAGCTGTCGGAGGGCATGGACGTCCCCGAGGAGCTCGCGTCGAAGTTCAAGTTCGCGCGCCAGAAGTCGAAGCTGGCCGGCGAGATCCGCGGCTCCTTTTTCGTGATCAAGGGCGAGTACTGAGCCTCCACCGGTGCTCCGGGGCCCGCTGCTCGCCGCGGTGACCGTCTCCTGCTACCGCCGCCGGCACCGCCGGCCGGGTGACCCCGCGGTGTTCCGTACGGGCGGGGCCTGACGGGGCGTCGGACAATTCGGATACGATCCGCCCTCCACAGAATGGACCGTATCCCCATGACCCGCCCCTCCAGACGCCTCTGGGGCGTCCTCCTGGCCCTGCTCACGGGCCTCCTGACGCTGTGCGCCCAGCCACAACTCGCAGGCGTCGCCCCCGTCGCCGCCGTCTCCGGTGTCCACCGGCAGGCGGACACGATCCAGCTCAATCCGGCCGCCCAGCAGGTGGTGGTCGGCCAGACCGCCACCGTCACGGCCGTCGTCACCGCGGCCGGCAGCCCCCAGACCGGGGTTTCGGTGAGCTTCCAGGTGACCGGTGGTCCGAACAGCGGACGAACCGGCACCGCGACGACCGACGCCAACGGCAACGCCGTCTTCATGTACTCCGGCACCGTGGCCGGTACCGACAGGGTGCAGGCCACCGTCGGCACCGACACCTCGAACCCGGCCTCGATCGAGTGGGACACGACGCAGGTGGGCCTCAATCCGGGCACCCAGTCCCTGGTGGTGGGGTCGACGGCCACGGTGAAGGCGACCGTCGGCCTGCAGGGCAACCCGGTGTCCGGTGTGACCGTGACCTTCTCCCTCGCCGGGCCCAACGGGCCGGCCTCGATGCAGGCGACGACCGACGCCACCGGTTCGGCCACGTTCACCTACACCGGCGCCGTCCCCGGCACCGACACCGTGCAGGCCTCGATCACCGACCCGGTGGGGCACACCCAGACCTCGAACCCGGCCACGGTGCAGTGGAGCACGCTGGTGGTCACGCTCGCCCCGGGCGACCAGAGCGTGACCCTCGGCGGCACGGCGAGCGTCAAGGCCACCGTCACCCTCAACGGGAACTTCCAGTCGAACGTCCCCGTCTCGTTCACCGCCACCGGGGTCAGCGGCACGGTGACCGGCTCGGGCGTCACCGACGTCAACGGCGGTGCCACCTTCGCCTACAGCGACACCGGCACGACGGCCGGCCACGACTCGGTCCAGGCCTCCGTCCAGGACCCGGCCAACCGCACCCAGACCTCCAACCCGGTCGGCGTCGAGTGGACCGCCCCGGCTCCGGAACCGGTGGTGTTCCTGGCACCGATCACCCAGTCGGTGGAGGTTGGCGGCACCGCGACCGTCGACGCGACCGTCACCCTGAACGGAGCGCCGGTCGTCAACGGCTCGATCACCTTCCTGGTGAACGGCTCGCCCTTCGGGCCCTCGACGACCACGGACGCGAACGGCCACGCCACGTTCACCTACACCAGCAACACGGTGGGCCCGGACGCCGTCACCGCCACCGTCCCGGGCTCCTCGAACAACCTGGTCACCTCCAACCGCGTCACCGTGCGCTGGACCGCGGTGCCGGTGGTGGCGCTGGTCCCGGCCTCCCAGTCCCACGTGGTGGGCCAGTCGGCGGGCCTCACCGCCACCGTCACCGTGAGCGGCGCGGCGGTGCCGAACACGACGGTCACGTTCCTGGTCACCTCGGGGCCGAACGCGGGCGTCACCGCGTCGGTCGCGACGGACGCCTCGGGCAACGCGCCGTTCTCCTACACCGGGACCGGGGCCGGTACGGACGCCGTCCAGGCCGCGGTGGTGGACCCGGTGAACCACACCGACTACTCCAATGTCGTCCAGGTCGTCTGGGCCGCCGACCAGGGGATCACCGCGACCGGCACCACGCTGAACGAGCGGCGCCACAGGCCCTTCACGGCCGGCGTCGCCACCTTCACCGATCCGGACGTCGGCGCCACGGCCGCCGAGTACACGGCGACCATCGACTGGGGTGACGGGACGACCGGCACCGGCACCGTCACCGGCGGCACCGGCGGCCCCTTCACCGTGACCGGCACCCACACCTACCGTAGCCGCCGGACCTTCACCGTGACGGTGACCATCACGGACCGGGACAACGGCGCCAACACCGCGAGGGCGACCACGACGATCCACGTTCGCTGACGGGTCCTTCAGGTCTCTCGGTTCCTTCAACCGGCCAGGAAGGACGACACCTCGGCGAACGACACGGTCGTGTCGGGCTGGAGGCGCGTGGTCTCCCCGCGGAAATTGCGCACCTCCAGCCAGCTCTGCGGCGATGCCCCCGGCAGGACGTCCATGAGCTTCCGCACGTCGGCCGGCCGGTAGACCATGAACTTCTTCGCCGGTCGGTAGTACGACGGCTGGACGTCGAAGCGCAAGTCCACGGCCGGGTACGGCGACCGTCCCCAGTCGGCGTAGGGCAGTGCGGCGTGACCGTGAATGCGGGCGTCGACCAGCACCTCCGGGTCGTCGTCCCCGATCTCGCAGTCGAAGACGGGGACGGCGGTCGCCACCCGCGCGGCCGCCCCCGGGGTGGCGGCACAGGCCCGGCCCAGTGCCGGCGAGCAGAACAGTGCGGTGTCGAACGACCCGACCGGGCCCGGCAACGGCACCTTGTGGTGGGACCGGCCGTCGAAGGCGAGGTCACGCCGGGGGGAGAGGAACTCCAGGAACGCCGCGACGGTCTCGTCCCGGTGGCCGGCCGCGCGCACCGCGAAGCGGACCGCGCCGCGTCCCTGGTCGCGCAGGACGTAGTACTCGTAGAAGCCCATGGGGTGGTCGGGTGAGTGCTCGCAGCGGTAGACGTCGTCGAAGCCGTCGACCGGTACGTACCGGATTTCCGGGGCGTACGGCCCGGCAGCCCTGGCGAGGACGTCCAGCACCGGTGTCCCGGCCTCGGCTTCCGCCGGGTCGTGGGGCGGGTCCACCTCGGCGAAGCCCTTGCGGAGACGGTCGTTGACCTTGCGTGCGGCGTGGCGCCGCGCCTGCTCCTCGTCGTCGAGCGTCATCGTGCTCGCCTTGCCCGGGGTGCGGTCGGATCCCCACCTGAGGAAGCAGCGGATCCCCTCCCGGCGAATCTCCCAGTAGTCGAGCCTGCCCGCCTCTTGCCGCTCGAACCGCCGCCATGTGGTCATCCGGCCTCCTCCACGTCCCACGGCCCGACGCCGTCGGCGCTGTCGAGTACGGGCTCAACCGGACGGTGTGCCGGGGACCACAGGCCGAACCACTGCTCGGCGCCGTACTCCTCGAAGCGGGCCGCCTCGCTGAACCCCAGCTTCGCGGCGACGCGCAGCGAGGCGGCGTGGGCGGTCCGGGTGCAGAGCACCACCGGCTCCCCGGGGAGCGCGTCGGCGAACCAGTCGAGTGCGGCCGCGCACGCCTCGGTGGCGTATCCACGTCCCCACGCCCGCGGCAGGAACATGTAGCCGAGCTCGGCCTCGCCGCCTTCCGGGCGGACGTGGCCCGGGCGGTCCGCGCCGCGCGGATCGAGCGTGATCATGCCGATCATCGCTCCGTCGAGCTCGACCACGAAGAAGCCGAAGCGTCGCCCCGGCACCTCGGGCACCGCACGCTCCAGTTCGTCACGCGGCCGGGCACCACCGACGTAGGTGCCCACCTCCGGCGAGGCGAAGAGTTCGATGAACGCCGCGCGGTCCCGGGCCTCGGACGCGCGGAGCACGAGGCGCTCGGTCCTGATCGGGGCGGGCGGCCAGGCGACGGGGGCAGGATCGGTCATGGCGGGCAACCTATCGCAGGCCGTCCGCCGAGCAGGAGCCTCACATGATGGTGGACCAGGCACGATGTGTCGGTGCCGTCCGTCATGCTCTCACCGTGACGACCCTGAACGACGGCGCCCAGCGCCACGGCCGCCCGGCCCAGCCCGACCTGTCCGATGCGCTCGCGGTGATCCGGGACACCGACTGGGCCGCGCTCAAGCACGCCTACGGGCCGGCGGAGGACACGCCCGCGCGCTTGTTGCAGCTCCTCGACCCGGAGCCCGAGACCCAGGCCGAGGCCCTGGGGATGCTCGACATGTCGGTGCTCCATCAGGGGTCCCTCTACAGCTCGACCGCACCGGCCGCGCTGTTCGTCGCCGCGATCCTCGCGGATCCCCGCACGACGGCCCGGCACGAGAGCCACTTCCCCTGGGACGAGCGCAGCCGCCCGCTGCGCGCCGCGCTCGTCGACTGGCTGGGCCAGGTCGCGGAGTCGGCGGGCTGGGGGGAGTTCGCGGAGGACGACGAACCGGACGCGGAAGAAGTCGAGGAAGTCGAAGAAGTCGAAGCAGACGAAGAAGACGAAGAAGACGAAGAAGATGCGGAGGACCGGGCAGCAACTGCGGCCTGTCGTGCGATCCGGCCCACGCTGTACGCGGCGGTCGTTCCCCACCTCACCGCCCCGGACC
>NZ_JBHWGD010000109.1:17349-21558 GCF_042733235.1 Kitasatospora sp. NPDC059722 | reverse complement strand
CCACCCGGGCGGGGGGCCGCCCCCCCCCCGCCGGGGGCCCCCCCCCCCCGGGCCCCGGGGGCCCCCCCCCCCCCCCCCCCCCGGGCCCGCGCGCGGGGGGCGCCCCCGCCGTCGGGGCGCGCGCCACCGGCGCCCTCCAACCGCCGGAGCGCACCGACGAGTTGCCGTGGGACCCGGACCGCGTCGACGACGACGTGCTCGCGCTCATGTTCATCGCCTGCCACCCCGTGCTCTCCGCCGAGGCGCGGGTGGCCCTCACGCTGCGCGTGGTGGCGGGCCTGTCCAGCGAGGAGATCGCCCGCGCGTTCCTCGTGCCCGTGCCGACCGTCCAGGCCCGGATCACCCGCGCCAAGAAGACGATCGGCGCCGCCGGCGTGCCGTTCGAGCTGCCGCCGGCCGACGAGCGCCGCACCCGGCTCGGCGCGGTCCTCAGCGTCCTGTACGTGATCTTCACCGAGGGCTCGACCGCCACCAGCGGCGACGACCTGCTGCGCACCGACCTCGCCCGCGAGGCGGTCCGGCTGGCCCGGATGCTGGCCGCCCTGCTGCCCCGTGAGCCCGAAGTGCACGGCCTGCTGGCCCTGTTCGAGCTCACGGCGGCCCGGTTCCCGGCCCGGACCGGGCCCGACGGCGAGCCGGTGCTCCTGGAGGACCAGGACCGGCGCCGGTGGGACCGCTCGGCGATCCGCCGCGGCCGGGCCGCCCTCGACCGCGCCGCGGCGGCCGGGCGCGGCCTCGGCCCGTACGGCCTCCAGGCCGCCATCGCCGCGTGCCACGCCCTGGCGCCCTCCGTCGCGGAGACGGACTGGGAGCGCGTCGTGCTCCTCTACGAGGCGCTCGGCCGGGTCGCGCCCTCGCCCGTCGTCGAGCTCAACCGGGCCGTCGCGGTGGCGATGGCGAGCGGCCCGCAGCCGGCGCTGGACCTCGTCGACGACCTCGCCGCGACCGGCCGGCTCGCGGGCTCCCACCTGCTGCCGACCGTCCGCGCCGAGCTCCTCGCCCGCCTCGGCCGTACCCCCGAGGCCCGCGCCGAGCTCGACCTGGCCGTCCGCCTCTGCGCCAACGCGCGCGAACGCTCCGTCCTCCTCCGCAAGGCCGCCGCCCTGGCGGACGGCGACGAGGAAATTCGGGGGTAAGTCTTGTCGGGCGCATGCCGGTTGCTGAATCCTTGCGCCCGCACCACCCAACCCTCACCCAAGTGAATACGGAGAACCCTGATGTCCCGTGACATCGGAGCGGACGCGCACGCCCAGCGGCGGCGAATACGGCGCACCAGACGCCTCATCCACGCCGTGACCGCCGTGGCGGTGCTGCTCACGGCCGCCGTCGGCGCCGACGCGGTGGCCGTCTCGCCGTCGGCGACCCCACCGCCGCCGCCCTCGACCGCCGAGCAGGAGAAGGGCATGCGGGCAGGCATGCCGTTCCAGGACCCGGCCACCGTGGACGCCACCGGCAGCGCGAGCCCCGACCTCACCCTGACGCTCGACGCAGCGCGCAGCCGCTTCGACGTCTCCGGGCGCGAGGTCTACGGCGCCTCCTACACCGGCTCGTTCGTGGCGCCCACCGTGCGGGTGGCGCCCGGATCGACCGTCACCGTCCACCTGGTCAACCACCTCCCGGTCGCGACCAACCTGCACTTCCACGGCCTGCACGTGTCCCCGGAGGGGCAGTCCGACGACCCGTTCCTGTGCGTGGCGCCGGGCGGGTCCACCACGTACCGGCTGGAGATCCCGGCCGACCACGCGCAGGGCACGTTCTGGTACCACAGCCACGCGATGGGCACGTCGTGCCCCATGGCCGACGGCATGGCGGGCCACAACGCGGGGTTCACGCCGGGCGACGTGGAGAACCAGATCTTCGCGGGCCTGTCCGGCGCCCTGATCGTCGGGGACGACCGCACGCTGCTGCCGGCGGGCCTCCGCGACGTCACGGCGCACACCGTCGTCCTCAAGGACGCCCAGCTCGACGCGGGCGGGCACATCCTCCAGGGCACCGCGGCGGACCCGCTCCAGTCCGGCAACCCGACCGTACGGCTCGTCAACGGCCGCCTCCGGCCGGTGCTCCCGATGCGGCCGGACGAGACCCAGCTGTGGCGGCTGGTCAACGCCGGGGCCGACATCTTCTACCGGCTCCGGCTGGACGGCCGCCGCTTCACCGTCGTCGGCGAGGACGGCACGCCCGTCGCCGCGATCACCACCGCCGACGAGTTGCTGCTGCCCCCGGGCAAGCGCTACGACGTCCTCGTCACCGCGAGCGGCACCCCCGGCCGGACCGTCCTGCGCACCGCCGCCTACAGCAACGGCCCGCAGGGCGACGCCTATCCGGACGTGCCGCTGGCCACGGTCGCCGTCACCGGCCGCCCGGCCCACCGCCTGCCGGAGCCGACCGGCGCCCTGCCGACCGCCCCGGCCGACCTCGCCATCGCGCCCGTCGCCCGGCGGCGCACCCTCGACCTGTCCGAGAGCGCCGACGGCAACACCTTCTACATCGACGGCCAGCAGTTCGCGATGGACCGTTCCGTCTTCGACACGCCCGCCCGGCTCGGCACCGTCGAGGAGTGGACGATCGTCAACCACTCCGGCGAGGACCACCCGTTCCACCTGCACACCACCGCGTTCCAGGTCCTGTCCGTCGACGGCGCCGCCCAGCCCTACACCCACCGCCAGGACACCGTCCCGGTGCCGCACGCGGTCGACGGCGTCCCGGGCCGGGTCGTGATCCGCGTCGCCTTCGAGGACTACCCGGGCCGGTGGATGTTCCACTGCCACATCGCGGCCCACGAGGACCACGGCATGATGAGCTACATCGACGTGGTCCCGTAGGCGGCGCCTGACCTGCGGAAACGCCCGCAGGCCGTACCACGGGACCAACGGTTCCACCAAGGCAGGGAGCTTGATCGATCATCCGGGGTCAGCAAAAGGTCAGCATCAGACCCGGGAGCCCGATCAACCATGGCCACCACGACCCTCATCCGCGGCATGGGGACGTTCTTCAAGGACTGCGAACACCCCATGTCGCGGTGGTCCAAGTGCCCGCACGAGTACAAGATCCGCTACCGCAACGCGGCCGGCCGACAGATCGAGGAGTCCGGGTTCACCACCCAGGACAAGGCCAAGGCCCGGCTCATCGAGGTGTACCAGGCGAAGAAGAACTCCCCGCAGAGCCAGCGGAAGGCGGAGCGCATCCAGAAGTACGGCTCCATGCGGTTCGGCGACTACGTCGCCGAGTGGAGGCGAAGCCAGCGCCACCTCACCCCGGGCTCGGTCCGGCATCTCGACTCACTGCTCGACAACCATCTCTACCCGGCCTTCCACAGCCGCCGGATGGCCACCTTCGACCACAAGGTCGTCGACGCCTTCATCCAGACCATGGAGCGCAACGGCGTCGGCCTCGGCACCCAGTCCAACGCCTTCGACAAGCTGAAGACGATCCTCCTCGACGCCCACCGGCTCGGCCTCTACGACGAGAACCCGCTGGACGGCGTCAAGCCTCCGCAGTACGACGCCAAGCGTGTCGTCATCCCCTCGCTCGAACAGCTCCAGGAGATCCGCACCGCCGGCGACGACACCTTCCTCCTCATCGCCGACCTCATGAGCGGCTGCGGCCTGCGCAACGGTGAGGCCTACGCCGTCAACATCAACAACATCGTCGCGGACGACATCTACCGGATCACCGAACAGGTCAACCAGACCACCCGGACCTACGGCCCGATGAAGCACCGCAAGGCCGACGACTACCGCGACGTCCCGCTCCCGGCCCGCGTCAAGCACACCATCGAGCAGTACGCCGACAAGCACGGCACCGTCGACGGCTACCTGCTCCGCAACCCCCACGACATCACGAAGCCCTACCGGGGCTACCTGCTCGAGAAACAGTGGCAGCGCATCAAGAAGACCGGCGCCGTCCACATACCGGAAGGCATGGTCATCTACAGCCTCCGCCATTTCTTCGCCTCGAACTGCCTCAGCCAGAACATCCCCATCACCGACGTCGCCGAATGGATGGGCCACCGGAGCGTCGACATCACCTTCAAGACCTACCGCCACCTCATGCCCGGCTCCATCAGCCGCGCCGCCCAGCTCCTCAACCTCGCCCTGACCGCATGAACAAGTGAGGGGGGCGCCCGCCGCGGCGCGCCCCCACCACCAACCTGGAGAAAACCCCCCCAGAAACGCGTTTTTGTAACACCGAGCGGGACCACCCCGAGAG
>NZ_JBHWGD010000109.1:3345-17339 GCF_042733235.1 Kitasatospora sp. NPDC059722 | reverse complement strand
GCCCGGGGGCACCCACCTCATACACCCCCCCCCCCCCCGCCCGGCCCGCCGCGACGGGGCGGGGCGGGCCCCCACTCGCCACCGGGGGGGGCCGCCCCGCCCCGGACCCCCCCCCACACCACCACCGTGGACTCACCCACCGGACAAGCGCTGTTGCCTCACCCAGGCCTGCACCTCCGAGACCTTGAACTGAAGCTTCGCGTTCCGCCCGCCACCGAACCGGTACGGAACAAGCCCCACCCGAGGTGCCTCCCGGTACACCCAGGCAACGGACATGTTCAGGTACTCGGCAGTCTGCTTCACACTCATGAACTGATCGGGCACGAGCTCCTCCTGCATGATGAACCGGAATTCGCGGAGCCCAAATATCGACGAAAGAGAAAGACTTGGCCGTGCCGTCACCATGTGATAGCGCACAGACAGAACACCGTTCCAGCGTGTTCGAAAACAGCATCGTTGGAGGCCAGCTGAGCAAGGTCCACCGAGCAGCTTCTCAAGGCCGACCGAACCCCTCATCCCCAAGGTTTTGAGTGAAGGGGCGCGGTTCCGCCCAGCGTCGGCCATAGGCGAATACCGCTGTTCCCGGCCCGTCGAAACGCCAGCTATCCCCGCTGTACGCCTACAGGTTTGCGAGAGGAGGCCCCGGTTGCGGCCGACGACTTTCGTCGCGGCGCCGGGGCTGGAGGCGACCGTTGCGCGCCAGCGGTAGGTCGAAGGGCCAGCTGGCTGATCCGGTCGGGGTTCAGCCGACAGCGGACGTGCAGGATGTCGCCCTGGCCCGCGTATGGGTGGGTGTCGTGGGCGGAACAGCGCCATTAACAGTCTGGCCTGCTTCACGGACCGCTTCGGTGGCGGCGGTCAGGTCGCGACACCAGGTGCGGGACGCCCTCGGGGTGCTGCGCTGGATGGCGTAGTCGACGTCGACGAGGCCGAAGCGCTGGTGGTGACCCTCAGCCCATCGAACAGGGTGTCATTTCAACCACACACCGACAGTGACCATTAACTCTCTCACAGGAAAAAGCCATTGGCCCAATCTCGATGGCCGTAGCGCGACCGCACCCCGGCATTCAACGCCCGCTACGCTGCGACCACTCCCGACACCACCCGTACGACGCTCTTGGCATCGGCTCCGAGTCCTGAAGTCCACCCGAACGAGGTCGAAATCCGCGGCGGCCTTCATCGTGTCATGCACCGGAGTGCACGTATCCGGCCCAGAGCGACGGCGCAGCGCGGTATCGGTCCCTCAGCTTGTGCACCGTCCGATGGAGGGCCTCGGCGGATCGGGGGATGGCAAGGTCGCCCGACTCGTTCCCGAGCATGTCGTAGAACGACCTCGCGGCCTGTTCCGCGACGGCATCATCGATCTCCCAGAGCGTCCCGATGACATGCCGGAAGCCCGCCAGCTGGAATGCGCTGGTCAGTTGGATGGCTTCATCCATGAGATCGGTGTTGGTGTTCGCCGCGGTGCTGCAGGCCGAGAGATAGGCGAGGTCTGCGGAGTCGAGGTTGATCCGAGCGAGGCTCGCCACGGTCAGCGGGTCGGATCGGTGGTCGCTGAGCAGGAGCCGGCTCCGTGACGGGTCCGTCCGGTCGGTGATCCCGTGGCAGGCGAGGTGAACGACGGCGCTCTGTTCCAACGCGGCGAGGACTTTATCCTTTGTCGGGTCGTCAGCACCGGCCCGGCCGTCCAGAGGTGCGGTGGCGACAAAGGTCTGCGGCGAGGGCAGGCGAGCACCCACCCAGTCGGCCTCGGCCGCAGCCTTGCTCAGTGGGGCGCCGTTCGGTAGACCGGGTGTGACAGGCATGGCCACGACCAGCGACCGACGGTCGACGGTCGAAGCCGCTCGCACGGCTCTCCGTGCGTACCGCAGCGAACGCATGCTCGGCGCGTACGAGGAGATCACGCAGTCCAGCACGGTGCGGCTGTCCTGCGGGTCACGGTGGTACCCGGCGGCATGGAGGGGCAGGAGTCCGAGAATCCCACCGGGAAGCCACCAGACGCGCGGCATCGGCGAATCGGGTGCCGGCAGGGAATCCAGGCCGAGGCTCAGGAGAACCGGTTCGGCGACGACGTCCCAGAGCCACTCCAGGACCGCCGACACATCACGTTGCGCCTGGATCCTCTCGGCTCGGGCAGCCTGCGGGTCGCCGGCCGTGACAAGAGCAGCGTAGAAGGCGTTGATCCGTCCAATGAGTGACTCGGCATCAAGTCCTCCGAGGCGGATCCTGCTGACGCCATTCTCCGTCACCGCAATGGCATCATTGCCGTACGTGCTGACGTTGAGAAGCACCACGGGGCCCAACCGAGCTTCCTTGATCAGGTCTTCGGCGACCGGTTGGCGAAGGAAGCCCGCGAAACCTTCCAACGAGCGCACCTCGTCGATCAGCTCGCCAAGGTCCAAGGCCGCCCGATGCTTGCCGAGTGGCTGCGATGCTCCACGCGCGCCGGCGCGCGTGGAAGCCTGGACGGCCGCAGTCGGCGGAGCAGGAACATCGGAGTCGAGCACGTCGGTCAGCTGGACAAACCGATCAGCCATGCGCGGGTGGGCTTGCCGAAGGGCTGTCAGGTCTGTCCTGTTCTCTAGTGCTTGGCCCAGCAAGACCGCACGCCCCGATTCCAGTACGACCAGTGCGCGCTCGAGCACGGCAAGGGCAGGCGGTTCCAAGCCGGAGCAGCCCAGCAGCAGCGCTGCGGCATCACCGGCGAGCCCGGACAGTTCACCGAGCTCGTACTGCTGGTCGCTTCGCCTGAGCCACCGTTCTGCAACGGTCGGCAACAGCTCGACTGCGGCAGCGAGCAGCTCGGCTCCCCGGGCAGGTTCCGACTCAGCGAGCAGCGCCGCGGCAGCCCTCGCCGCGCGGATCCGAGTGGACGGCGCACCGGAGGTGAGCTTCAGCGCCGCCTCGAAGGCGTCGACCGCCTCCTCCCTGCCATGGCCGGTCGCCTGGAACCGGGCAACCAGGGAAATCCCGAGATTTGCCAGCACAGCCGTCCGGGAGGGTTGGTCCGCCTGGCTGGCCACCACCGCTTGCCGGCCGGCTTCGATCGCGGACTCAAGGTCACTCAGATCACCGGTGGCCGTGAACCTCGAGCGCAGTGCGCCGCCCAGGTTGGAGATGAACCCTACGTGGTCGGGGTGGCCGACCGGCGTGACCTCTGCAGCCCGACCGAACAGCTCGACGGCGTCATCCAGGTCCCGCAGGTCGCCGGTGAGCCCGTACCTGGCCTCCAAGGACATCGCAAGGTTGGACAGAAGCAATCCACGATCAGGATCGTCGGCCGCCGCACGATGCGCGACCTCGGCGTTGGCCTGAACCGCCGCCTCCAGGTCTGCTTCCGCGCCGGTACGCCAGAATCGCGTCTGCATGGCTCCCGCGAGGTTGGAGAGGTACCTGGGTCGGTCCGGGTGGTCCGGCTGAGTGGCCGCGACAGCCTGCTCTCCGTACGAGATCGCGGCGTCCAGATCGGCCGTTGTGCCGGACCGCCTGAATCTCTCGGCCAGGGCGAGGGCCACGTTGGACAGGTGCCCCGGCAGGCCCGGGTGGTTCTCCGGTGTCGCCTCGACTGCCTGCTCCCCGAAAGCGATTGCAGCTTCCAGATCCGCGAGTTCTCCAACGGATCTGAACCGGGCGCTCAATGCGATGCCGAGATTGGACAGGTGGTTCGCGCGCTCGACATGGCGGTTCGGCGCGAGCTCGACCGCCTCTCGCAGGGCTACGATGCCAAGCTCCAGGTCGCCGGACACCGCCGTCAGCCGGAACCGCGCCTGCAACGCACCGCCGTAGTTGGACAGCGCCTCTGGTCGCTCGGAGTGTCCGGCCGGGGTGACCGCCAGGGCCTTCCCGAGGGCATCGACGGCATCGTCGATGTCCCGTACCGCCCCGCTGGCTTCGAAGCTGGTCTGCATGGCGTGTCCGAGGTTGCCGAGAACCGCGCGCAGCAGCCGGGAGTCGGCCGGCACACGGTCGGCCGCACGTCGACTCAGCAGGACGGCCTCAGCCAGATCCTCCACCTTCCCGAGTTGCTCGAACCTGATCCGATGAGCAGTTCCGAGGTTCGACAGGAATCCGGCAAACTCCGGGTCTTCCGACTCGGCGAGTTCCATCGCCTGCCGATGCCTGTGGATCGCCTCGTCCAGGTCCGCGAGGTCCCCGCTGTGTCCGAAGGCGATCACCAGCACCTCACCGAGGTTCGCCGACAGGGTCGGCGTGAGGGCATCTTCGCGGATGGCTAGGTCAACGCCTTGCCGAGCAGTGCCGAGGGATTCCTCCAGATCTGCTGACGTGCCGACAGATTTGAATCGGGAGAGCAGTGCCTGGCTCAGTAGCGCCAGCGCAGTGCAGTGCTGCGCCTCCCCCACCGGGAGAGCCGCAACCGCCCCCCTGAAGACAGCGATCGCTTCGTCGAGGTCGAATGGGTCGGTGCGGCGCTGGAAGCGTTCCTGAAGAGCCACCGCGAGCGTGATCAGGGCCTCTCCCCGGAGCGGTGAGTCGGGAAGACCTGCGGCCACCGCCCGCTGCATGTAGTCAAGGGCCTTCTCGAGATCAGCAGGCTCCTGGGTGACTCCGAACCTGCCCCACAGGATGGAGCCCGCGTTGAACAGAATCTCCGCGGGCGGGGAATGATCCGCTGGGGTGACCCTCACCGCCTCCTCGGCGAAAGCTGCGGCAGCATCCCGGTCCGCCGGGTCACCGAGCAGGTCGAACTGCCGCTGCAGGGCGATACCCAGATGTGACAGGCGCCGGGCTCGCATGGGGTCATCAGGTGCAGTGGCCGCAACGATGCGGTACCACAGCCGGACAACTGCGCGGACCTCGGAGCGGTCGACTTTCTCTAGAATCGAGGTCGCGCTGTTCACGACATTGTCGACAATAAGGGGGAGCAGAATCTCGGGTAGGGGCTCCACGTCAGCGATGAAGCAGGGTGTGAACGCCTCGACAGCGGCGATCCAGTCGTTTCGGCTCGCCCCTGGCCCCTGAGCCCTGATGCGATAGAAGTACACCCATCCCAGCACCAGCCACCCCCCGACGCCGCCCTCGCCCTTCCGCAGGCTCTGCTCGAGCAGCTGCGCGTTGGCGAGGATCTCGGGCCCAAGCGCGACTTTGGGATCATCGGCCAAGCGAGTCGAACCCAGCTGCTCCATCGCAGTGTTCAGGTGGTCCTGGTACAAGGCGGCTCCCGGCTGGTGCTGCATCTGGCTCTCCGGCGATGGTGACAGCCGGCCGGGCGGCGCTCCGGGCAATGGTCACAACTGATGTACGGTCAGAGACCGTACCGTCATGCGCCGTTGCCAACGCCATCCATACGTACCGACATGATTACCAGCACTCCTGCGATATCGTCCTCCCGGGCCGGATCCACGCGTCAACTGCTACTGCAGGCGCCACGCGAGTCGGACCAACAACTCCTGGGAGGGCAGATGGCTGACGGGCCGGACGATGAGCTTGCGGACACGATCGCATATGTCTGCGGGGATGCGGCGGGGATCCGCGAAGCACTGGAACCCGCTACCGAACCGCTGGACCGCCTCCTGGAAGCCGTGCGCGCCGGCGAGGACATCACCGCTGCCCTGAACGACCTCCACGTGGCCCTGCAAGCGGCAGGTGATGCCCTGGGCGTGTACGGCTACAACCGATCCCCGTCAAGTGGTCTGCGGCTCGCCGGTGCTGTGCCCTCCCGGCCGAGGGAGGCTCTCCTGATCTGCCCGACCGGACGTTGCAGCCGGTATGACCGGCCCGATCCGGTCGCTCCCGCTCCGACCTGCGCCATCGACGGCCTGGCGCTGCGCCGGACGCTGCTCTGACATGGGCGGTCTATTGGCGACACTCAGCGGCAAGTTGGCGGAACGCTGGCTGTCCCTACTGCTCCTTCCCGGCGCGTTGTTCGTGTCGACCGTCGCGGCCGCCCGGATGCTCGGTCACGGCCATGCCCTTGACCTCACCCTGCTGGTGCGCCAGGTGAAGCACTGGACGACCGCAATGAAGGTGGCCGGCCTTCCCGGCCTGGCCGTGGCCATGGCGGCGCTTCTACTTGCCTCCGTTGCGGCCGGACTTGCCGCCCAAGCCCTTGGCTCAGCATGCGAGTACGTCGTGCTGGCGAGCCGATGGGAAACCTGGCCGCCCCCGTTGCGGCAGCTCGCTCGGCGATGCGTCGACAGACGGCGCCGCAGGTGGGAACGCGAACGGGCCGCCTATGAGCGGGAATGGGACGCCGCCGCACGCCGCACAGCCCTCGCCGCCCTGTCCGATCCGCCCGCCGGTACGGCCGACCCGGTACCGGTCCGACGGGACGCCCTCCTCGACGTCGCGTACCAACGGTTCACTCGCATCTCCGAGTTCGAACCCCAACGCCCCACATGGACCGGTGACCGCATCCATGCCGTCACGGTCCGTCTCGACAGGACCTACCGCCTCGATCTCGGAGTCGTCTGGCCATCACTGTGGTTCACCCTGCCCGAAGCCGAACGCACCGAGATCAACGCGGCCCGTGAGGCCCTGACGCGTGCCACCACCCTGGCCGGCTGGTCACTGCTCTACCTCTTGCTCACGGCGAGCTGGTGGCCGGGGCTCGTAATCGCCGGTGTCACTGCGGCCACCGCCTGGCACCGCACCCGGGATGCCGCCGCCACCTACGCGCAACTCATCGAGGCGAGCACCCAGTTGCATGCCCGCGCGCTCGCCCGCCAGCTCGGAATCTGCCCGGAGGACGAGGAGTGCCTCACTCCCGAAACGGGATGGGATCTCACGCGCTTCCTGCAAGGACGTGGTCAGGGCACCGTGTCCGCCAACACACAGGTATCGACCACCAGCCTGCCGTGAACGCGCGGTAGCTACTGCGCGTCCGCGGACGACCGTGGAGGACGCATGGGGACACGGGACAGGTTGGTCGCAGCCGTCCGAGCCCGAGTCCGGCATCACCTGTCCCCTTCGCCCACGCCTCACGGTCTCCCCAGCCGATGGTTGGCGATCAGGTCGCGGTGCCCTCGGCGGCGGGCGCGCGCCTTCGAAGCATCTCTCGCCCAGCATCGCCGAGCTCCGCCAGATCCATCGCATCCTCTGTTACGGAGATCTCGACGCAGACGGCTTGTTATCCCCGCCAGAGCGTCCATCACTGCAACGCTCCTCGGCCTTCCGCGCGTTGAACCAGCGGCAGGCTGCTACGAGCTCCTCTTTACCCGGCCTCGCAGCACGGCGCCCAAGGTCGACCTATACCGTGCCCGGCTTCTCGCAGAATGGCTGCCGTCCACCCTCCAAGAACTGGCACTTGCGATGCTCTCATCAGGAAGGCGTATCGCGCAGAAAGCGGCGATCTGGAACCATCGCTCCTCGGAGCAGGACTGCCTCGCCATCCGGAAGGCCGCCGCCCCTGATTCAGGGGCAGGAGATCAGTAGGGAAAACACTGGTCCACCCAGGACAGGCCCGAGCGATTGAGGAATAGCCGGGCGCGAGTGACGGCGACGTAGGCGAGCATGCTCTCGGCCCGCTCCGGCGGCTCCAACCCTCCGTCCGATGTTGTGGGAGGGAGCGGGAAGTCGCCGGCGATCTCAACGTGGTTCCACTCCCTGCCCTTGGCGCGGTGGGCGGTGGACAGCACTAGCTCCGCCTGGGTCTCTACGGCCATCGCGTCTACCGCCGCGATCACCAGCTTCGGACTGTGGGTGTCGATGAGCTGGACGAACGTGCGCAGGTCGGCACCGGCCTCCTCGTTGCGGACGTACTCGCGCAGATGCTCCCAGTTGCGGAAGGCTGCCAGCTCGGGGTGGGTGCTGCCATTGCCCGCCTGCAGCGTGATCGCCGCCTGCGCAAGCGCCCTGATCTGCGCGCCGCCCCCAACCAGCCCAGGTCGCACGCCTTCGTTCAACGCCACGATCGCCCGCGCCACCGCCGTGGCGTTGGTCCGGCACAGCACGACGTCCGGACGCCGACCGTCCCCTTCGTCTGCCACTTGTGATGCCAATAGCTTCGTGCCGGACAGCTTCAAGGGCGACTCCAAGAGTGCTAGCCACTTGTTCGCCTCATGAGCGACGGCCTCGCCGAAGCGCCATGACTGTGACAACACAAGACGGTCCTCAGCCGGCCAGTTCGCCAGCGCGTCCACCGCCCCCAGCCAGGCGTAGAGCTGCTGACAGCTGTCGCCGACCGCGATCCGCTGCGCTTCCTGGTTTCGTACTACGTGGGCAATCACTGGCGGCGAGTCCTGTGCCTCATCGAGCATTACGAAGTCGGCCGGTAGCTTTGGGTCGCCCAGTGCCCAGATCTTCAGGTAGTGGTCGTGGCCGAACGCTAACAGGCCGCCCGGGTTCAACACGTCCTCCCAGGCCTTGAGCGCGAAAGGCAGCATGTGGGTCCGTAGTTGCCGTTCCTCGGTCTTAGTCAACCCTGGCGGCATGGGCAGATGACGCTTCATCAGCACCGGATCTGCACTGTTGCAAAAGCGGCTGATCCCCTCGGTGGCGATGCGGGCTTGCGCCGCCGCGTCCAACAGCAGATGTCCGTTGACCCGTACCGGTTCGAGGATCCGGAGGATCTCCGCCGACCGCTCCGCCGGCACCCGCGGACCGAGCCGGTGACCATAGTGGCGGCCGACCGTGGCGAAGGCCAGCGAATGCCGGGTCCGGCAGTCCACGTGTTTGGGGAAGCTCGCCCGAGCGTCGTCGACGGTGACGCGGTTGAACGCGACGTACAGGCCGCGGCCGCGCAGCAGCTCGCATGCCATCTTCAGTGTGCTGGTCTTTCCGGTGCCCGCGCCAGCCTCCACCACCAGGTTCTTGCCGCGTCTGCACGCCGACAGAATTCGCTGCTGCTCTCGCGTCGGTTTGAGGCCCGGTTTCGACGGCGTAGCCGGGGTCACGGCAAGGCGGGTCGGCCCGGCCGTCGTATCCCCCCTGGCCGGAGGGGAAACCTGGCGTTGCCCGACAGACGGTGCTCCCCAGGTGAGCGACGCCATCGGCAGGCCCAGCGCTCCGTACAAGCGCTCCAGCGAGGACCGCGTGGCGGCAGCAGCCTTGATCACCTCAATCAGCCGGTCAACGCCCAGACCCGTCAGTGCGCGCTGTTCGCGGCCAGCCCCCGGGGAAAGCTCTGCGAGAGCCTGGGAGGCCCTGAACCGAAGCTGACCTTCTTCGAGCAGCGGTTCGAGGGGCGGGCAGGCTACCGTGGCTGGGCCAACTGGCTGATCCGGAGCCGATGCCCGCGTCGTCGTCGGGGTCGACCGGACTGCGATGGCCGACGCGGGCAAGGTCGGGATGACTGCGCTGGCCGCGTTGGCGGTGCGGCGCCGCTCAGCCGCCTCCTTCCGGCATGTTGTCGAGCAGTACAGCGCGAAGTACCGTCTCTTCTCTGTGCTCAGAGCTCGCTCGCACACGGTGCAAGCCGGCCCGGGCACCACGACGTCGGAATCCGTCACAGCGCGCACTGTGGCGCACTACCGACCCGGTAGCCAAACCGGCGCCCCGGGATTCACCCGGTTGGACCCGCTAGAAAACACAGACTCAGGGCAGGGCGATCTGTCCGTCCGCCGGCCTCAGCGGGTCCGACAACAGTCGGGTGCCGTTCAACGCGTCCGAAAGTCGTGGGCCCAGGGCAGTCTTTCGGAGCCGCGCACGCCACTCCACTGCCTGCTTGAGCGCGTCCCGTTCACCGACCAGCACCAGCATCTTCTTCGCCCGGGTCACAGCGGTGTAAAGCAGGTTGCGCCGCAGCATGAGGCCTCCGCCGGACAGCGACAGGGGTACCACCACGTACGAGTATTCGCTGCCCTGGGAACGGTGGACGGTGACGGCGTAGGCGTGGACCAGGTCGTCGAGCTCGTCGAAGCCGTAGACGGCTTCGTCGCCGTCGTCGAGCAGCAGCGTGACCTCGCGTAGGCCGGTGTCGATAGCGGTGATCAGCGCGCCGGTGCCGTTGAGCACGCCGGCCGGGCCCTTTCGCATGTCGTTGCGGGTCGCCATGACGCGGTCACCGAGCCGAAACGGCCGGCCGTCTGCCCAATGCTGTACATCGCCGTCTGCAACTGGGTTGACGATGTCCTGAATCGCACGGGCCAGCTCCACCGACCCGGCCGTACGCCCGCGGTTGGGGCACAGCACCTGGACCTCGCCGGGACTGGTGTTGAAGCGGGCAGGCAGGCGGCGGGTGGCGATGTCGACCACGGTCTCTGCGAGTTTCTCAGGGTTCTCCTCGGGGATGAACCAGAACTCCCCGCGGCTGACCGGCAGCTTGCCCTGGTTGATGTCATGGGCGGCCCGGACGATCGCGGACTGCCGCTTCTGGCGAAAGACCTCGGTGAGTTGGACGCGTGGGATCGCCTTGACGGCTAGCAGGTCGGCCAGGACGCGGCCAGGGCCGACGCTGGGCAACTGATCGACGTCGCCGACCAGGAGCAGGTGCGCCCCAGTGGGGATCTTCTCCAGCAGCCGTTCGAAGAGTTGTACATCCAGCATCGACGCCTCGTCGATGATGAACAGCCCCGCTTCCAGCGGGTCGCGGTGGTCGAATAGCGTCGCCCCGCCCGCCGTGTGACGTGGCGGGCGGATCAGGCGATGCACCGTAGTGGCCACCATCCCGGTCAGTTCACTCAATCGACGTGCAGCACGGCCTGTCGGCGCGGCCAGCGCCACCTGCACACCCAATGCCTCGGCAACCGAGACCACCGCCTTGACCGTGTAGCTCTTCCCGCATCCCGGACCGCCCGTCAGCACAGCCACCGGGCAGGCCATCGCCATTCGCACCGCCCACTCCTGCTGCCTGGTCAGTCCAGAGACCTCCGCGCCCTTCGGCAGCGGCCCATCGCGCCAGTCTGCGGCCACGGCAAGCCGGGTATGGGCGCGGTGCAGTCGGGCCACGTGCGCAGTCACCTGTGTCTCGATGGAGAACATCCGGCGGCTGAACACACCTGGCACCTGACCGCCCTTGTATGGCAGCAGCTGCACGACCACCCGCTCCGCCGCCCTGAGCGCGTTTAGCTGCGGCACCAGCAGGTCCTCCTCGACGCCCAGCAACGCCCGGGAATGGGTGAGGAGCTCGCGCTCAGCCAGGAAGCAGTCCCCACTGCCGCCGACGTCGTCCAGAGCGAAAATCAGCCCGGCCTGTAGTCGCTCCGCTCCCACCTCCGGCCAGCCCAGGGAGAGCGCGACCTTGTCAGCCAGGCGGAAACCCAGCCCACGTACCTCCGTAAGCCGGTACGGCTTCTCCCGGACCGTCTCGACCACGGAGGCGCAGTCCACGCCGTCTGGCAGTTCCTGCCGAAAGTACTCCGCCACCTTCGGCGCCAGCGAGGGCGAAACCCCGGCCGACTGCAGCAGGATCATCAGCTCCCGCACGTCCTGATGCCGGTGCCAGGCGTCCACGATGTCGGCGTAGCGCGTCCGACCGATCAGGTGGACCTCCAGCAGCCGCTCCGGAGTCTCGTCCACCACTCGCAGTGTCTCCACGCCGAACTCCCCGACGATGGCCTCGGCCAGTTTGGGCCCGATTCCCCGCACCAGCCCCGAGGAGAGGTAGCGGCGGATCGCGTACAGCGTGGCAGGCGCGATGTACTCGCACCCCGTCACCGCGAACTCCTCGCCGTACACCGCATGCTGGCGTCTCGTTCCCGTCAAGCGCAGCGTCTCCCCTGGTTGCACCCCCAGGAGTGCCTTTCCGGACGCCTTCATTACCTCCTCGTCCGCCACCGCCATGCGCACCACAGTGAACCCGGCCGAATTGACGTGCACGACTCGCTCGACAACCCCCTCAATGCTCTCCTCTGGCACGTTTGCCTCCTCGCAGTACTGGTTCGACTCCTGACCAAGCCGACAACGACGCGCGCACCGTAACGCCATGTCAGCAGCATTCGGTGAAGCCCGGTGGCTCGCGAACTCGCCGCATCCCATGCCAGGACGGCACCATTCCCGTCTGACGCCCCTCAATCGGCAGTCACTCGATCGGTGACTAACCATCCTTCCTGTGCTGGGCCAGTCGAATGAAGAACCTCAACTAGATTCGCCCACAAACCGATTTATGCGCTGTGAGCTACAACCCACGCCGGGGCACCTACTCCGTGCCCGCTGGCCGCCCCCACCTGCTTCGAGATCTGCGTGCCAAGAACGCCACGATCGGCGACGCTGTCAAGGACCTGTGTGCCGATGACGACCCAGCCCTCTTCGAGGAACTGTCCGACGAGCTGTACAGCGCGTTCCGCACCGCATCCAATCTCACCCCCGTCCGAGCCGAGATCGCCTGCCGCTACCACCCCAACGGCGCTGTCGACCCGGATCCCCCCGAGGGCTGGGGTAAGTGCCTGCTGTGCAATGGCAACCGCCGCCGAGGCCGTCCCGTTCCGCCACCCGCCTCCAGCGGCGAGAACCTGCCGCAGGTCTACAGTTACGAACTGCCCCCGCCTCCATACAGCTTCGAGATGCTCAAGTCGTACATCTACGGCGCCAACGAGCTCATCTTCGAGCTCGGATTGGACTCAACGGACGAGGAGTTCGCCGCTGTCACCGATGAGCTCCGCCATTGCTTCGTCATCTCGCGCGAACTCGCCCGTGAACGCCCTCAGTCAGGCTGCGCTCGCCACCCCGGAGCGCCTCTGGACCCAACCGCCGACTATGCGTGCATCCTGTGCATGACCGGCCCCAAGCGCGGTACGGCCACCATCCTGCGCCCCGCCAAGAGTCAGCGGATCGCGCGGCCACGTAGCGACCGGAACGTCGCAGAGCCCGACCGTCAGTACCCGCCAAAACCAGCAGCTTTCGGTCCATGACACCGAAATGGATCCGTTGACTCTCGCAGAACGCAGGGCGGCTACAAAGAGGTTGCAGTTCGTCGACGCAAGACTGCAGTGCCATCACGGGTCGCCCAGCTAGGGGGCGGTGGCGCCCTACCCCTACTCAGTCGACGGGGAGGATCGGACGTGCCAAGACGTCTGCCCTGAGAAGGAATACTGCGCTCCTCTTCTGGATTGCTCTCTGCGTACGGTCGTGCGAAGGGGGCGTGGGTGACCGACCTGAAGGTGTTCCGGCTGGGTGGCGATGGCCGGGACGTGGAGCTGCGGGGTTCGACGGTGGCGCGGGAACGGGACTTGCAGCGGCGGGCCGAGGGGGCGCTGGAGGAGATGCTGGGGGTGCGGTTCCTGGCGTCGGAGTACGTGACGGGGCCTTGGCACCAGGGGCGGATCGACACGCTGGGGCTGGACGAGAACAACGTGCCGACGGTCGTGGAGTTCAAGCGTGGGCGCGACAGCGGACTGATCACGCAGACGATGTCGTACCTCGTCTGGCTGGCCGCGCACCGGCACGAGTTCGAGGCGTTGGTGCGTAGACGGCTGGGTGCCCAGGTCGCGGAGGCGATCGACTGGCGGCGGCCTCGAGCGATCTGTGTGGCGGGCGAGTTCTCGCGTCACGACCGTGTCGCTGCGTCTGCCCATCAGCGGGAGTTCCGGGTCGACCTGGTTCGTTACCGGGTGTTCGGTCCGAACCTGCTGACGTTGCAGCTGATCGAGACGGTCCCGGGCTTCGCCGCCACCGGCGCTGCGCAGGCGCCAGCCGCGCCGGCGGCCAAGACGAACGTCGAGCCAGCCGAAGTGTCAGCAACCGCGGGCTCGCAGGTGGAGGTGCCGGACTCCCTACGGGAGCTGTACGGCGAGCTGGACGAGGTGCTCATCGCGGCGGGTGAGCTGGAGGTGGTGGTGCTCAAGCACTACATCGCCTACCGGCGGATGCTGAACGTGGCGTCGGTGCTCTTCCGGCCGTCAGCGTCCCACCGGGCGATCCTGGTGTACCTGCGGCTGGACCCGGACACGGTCGAGCTGGAGGCGGGCTTCACGCGCGATGTCCGTGAGATCGGGCATCTGGGTACGGGTGATCTGGAGGTGCGGATCGCTTCGTCGGCGGACGTGGAGAAGGCGGTGCCGCTGATCCGCCGGGCGGTAGAGGAGTCCTAGCCGACAGGGAAGAGGGGGGCTGGTGGGTGTGGGGGTGAGCGCCCCCTCGACGAGGTGGGCGGCGGGGGA
>NZ_JBHWGD010000109.1:0-3335 GCF_042733235.1 Kitasatospora sp. NPDC059722 | reverse complement strand
CCGGGGGAGGGGGGGGGGCCGCTTCCCGGGGGGGGGTGTGTGGAGACCTCCCCGACGGGGTTGGGGGGGGGGGGTGTTGGGCGCCCCCCCCGCCCTTGCACGTCTGTGGCCGCTCGGCCTGGTAGCGGTTCTCACGTCACGCTTCCGGTCCGGCGAGGACGAAGTCGTCCTGGGTGAGGGCTACTCGCAGGCGCTGTTCGGCGACGTCGGCGTAGTGCGGGCTGAGTTCGACGCCGATGAACTGCCGGCCTTCGCGCAGGGCGGCGACGCCGGTGGAGCCGCTGCCGGTGAACGGGTCGAGGACGGTTCCGCCTTCGGGGCAGATCTGGACGAGCTGCTGCATGATCTCCAGCGGCTTCTGGGTGATGTGGACCCGGTCCTTGCGGGGCTGGGAGGCGACGAAGTGGCCGGGCAGGTAGATCGCCCGGCTCTTGTCGAGGGTGCCCTTGGTGCCCCAGCTGATGAACTCCGCGGACTGCTTGAAGCCGCCCTTGCGCGGCCGACTGGCGGGCTTGATCCACGGGATGGTTCCCTGCCAGGTCCAGCCGGCCATCTGCAGGGCGTCGCTCGTGGTGGGTTCCTGCCGCCAGTCGGAGAAGACGATCGCGACCGCGTGCTCGGTGCTCGCCCGGTACGCCTCGGTGAGCAGTTCGGTGAGCCAGGAGCGGTAGGAGCGCTGGTCGCGGTTCTCGCCGGGGAAGGTCTGGAGGTCGTGGGCGGAACCGGTCTGTACGTACTTGGCGCGGGCGTCGCGGCTGGTGCGCTCGGAGCTGGTCCGTCCTCCGGAGTTGTACGGCGGGTCGGTGATGACGGCGTTGACGGACTCGTCGGGCAGGGTCTTCAGAACGGTGAGGGCGTCGCCTCGGTGCAGCGTGTAGGTCACGGGTTCCTCTTTCAGGGCAGGGGTGGGCCCGCTCCGGGCGACGCCCGGCGGCAGCCGCCGGGAGCGGGGATGACGGGGACGGTAGCGGCGATCTACGGCCGCGCCTAGCAAGTGGTTCCCCGGGGATCGGCCCTGGTCGGGGGTCGTTTGGTGCGGCCGGATTTCGCGTCTACTGTCTCGCCATGCCAACCGGGCAGGGGCCAACTCGGCCTGGCCCGGCGTGCCTTGATCCGCGCCGCCTCGCGTCCAACCGGGGCTGTCGGCGGATCGCTCTCCCCTACCCCCTTGGCCCCGAGGAGTGGCTGTGTTCCGGCTGAGATTACGAGCGCGGCCGGCTGCCGCGCGTGACCCGAGACCGGCGCCCCGGAGCTACCAACTCCTCTGAGCCGGGCCCGCCCTGAGCGAGGGCGGTTTCACGACCGGCGCGGTGCCGGCGACCTCTTCGCACGAGAGGCCGGCACCGCGTCCTCCTACGAATCCCGCAAGGAGCCGCTGCGATGCAGCATGCCCTGGCACACCCGTGCCCTCACCGGCCCCCGCCAACTGCCCTGTACCGCTTCGGTGATCGGCGGCGGCAGTGAAGAAGACCGTCGGCGCGCTCGTCGGTGTCCTCGCCTGCAGCCCGCTGATGCTCGCCCTGCCGGTGGTGATCGTCGGCGCGGGCAACGCGTCGGCCACAGCGGCCTCGTGTCCGCCCGGCGGCGCGCAGGGTGTGGACAGTTCCGCTGTCGCAGCACAGGTGGAGTCGATCCTCAAGGGCTCAAGCCCCATGTCGGCGCCGAACGTGGCCGGGCTGGACAAGCCGGACGAGCAGATCCCCAACGCCAAGACGATCCAGGCCACCGGCGTCGCCATGCGCATCCCCCTCCGCGGGCAGATCGTCGCCCTCGCAACGGCGCTCCAGGAGAGCGGACTTCGGAACATCAACTACGGAGACCGCGACTCGCTGGGCCTGTTCCAGCAGCGCCCGTCGCAGGGCTGGGGCACGCCGGCGCAGATCATGCAGCCGGTGTACGCGTCGACGAAGTTCTACGAGGCGCTCCAGCAGGTCAGCGGTTGGCAGTCGATGACCGTCACCCAGGCCGCCCAGGCGGTGCAGCGCAGCGGGTTCCCCGATGCCTATGCGAAGTGGGAGTCGCTGGCGACCGCGTTGCAGAAGGCGATCGAGCCGCTGCTGTCACCGAGCGGCACCGCATCGCCGCCACGTGGGGGGAGCCCGATGCTGGCGCCGGCTCCTTCGGGCGGTGCGACTGCGAGCCCGTCACCGAGCACCGGAGGCTGCGGGACGTCGACAACGGGTGGCGACGGGACCGATTTCGGGACCATCCCGGCGGGCTCGCTCCCGGCCGGGTACGCGATCCCGGCGGATGCGCCGCAGCAGGTGCAGACCGCGATCCGTTGGGCGCTGGGCCAGTTGGGCACGCCGTACCAGTGGGGCGGGACGTGTGCGAACTCGCACGGCGCGGATCCGATGGGCCGGTGCGACTGCTCCTCGCTGATGCAGATGTCCTACAAGGCCGCCGGCGTCTCGCTGGAGCGGACCACCTACGACCAGGTCAAGCAGGGTGCGGCCGTCTCGGCGGACGCCCTCAAACCCGGTGATCTCCTCTTTACGCGGGGCACCGCCGCCGTTCCGGAACACGTCGGGATGTTCATCGGTTCGGGCGTGATCGTGCAGGCCCCCAAGACCAGTGACGTGGTCAAGATCTCGACGCTCGCCGAATGGCGGCCGCAGATCCTCGCGGCCCGCCGCGTCGTCTGACCAGCACCCCTCTCCTCCTCCCCTTCCTGGGCTGCCTTCGCATGCCCGTATTCCAAGACTGGAGTTCTTCATGTTTCTCGCGGACGCCGTCACGCAGCTCGCCTACGACCCCGGCATCACCCCCAACGAAGGCGGCCTGCCCGGCCTTTCCGTGCTCAAGCAGGTGATGGGCTCGCTGAACCTCTTCGGCATCATCGCGATCGTCGGCGCGCTCGCGGTGAGCGCCGGGGTCTGGGCCTGGGGTCACCACTCCGGCGGCCACCAGGCCGAGGCCAACGGAAAGAAGGGCGTGCTGGTGTCCGCCGGCGCTGCTCTGCTGATCGGCGCGGCGAACGGCATCGTCGCCTTCTTCTCGGGCCTTGGCGGCCAGGTCCACTGATGCAGAAACGTTCCTTCGCCCGTGAAGGCGTGCTCGGCGACGCATCCCGCGTGCGCCGCCGGGCGCTGCTCGGCCTCGTGGTCCTGGTGCTCCTCGCCGTCCTGGCCGGCGCCCTCGCCTTCTTCACCCGCAACACCCGTGCCGCTCCCAACCCGGTCTCCCACGGGCCGACTTCGCCCACGGTTGCCGCGCCACCGGCACCGACGGGGGGGCGCCGGGATGTGGCGCTAGGCCCCCCGCCACCCCGGGACCAGACCACCCACCCAGCGCCCGGGGCGCCGCGCACGGGGGGGGCCCCCCCCCCCCCGCCC
>NZ_JBHWGD010000108.1:8841-22011 GCF_042733235.1 Kitasatospora sp. NPDC059722 | reverse complement strand
GCGGGCGCGGCTCCCCCCCCGGCGGCGGGGCCCCCGGGGCGGGCGCTCAGCGGCCCGTCACCCCCGCGGGCCCCCCCCCACACCCCGGGGGCCCCCCTTCGGCGTTGAGTCCCTAGGCCGAGGCCGGCGGGTACAGCTGCGGCGGGATCCGCTCGGCGGCGGCCCGGTCCAGCAGCCACAGCGTGCGGCCGCGGCCGTACGCGCCGGAGGCGGGCGCCTGGATCTCGCCCGGGCCGGACAGGGCCAGCGCGACCGCGCCCGCCTTGTCCTCGCCGGCCGCCAGCAGCCAGACCTCGCGGGCCGCCCGGATCGCCGGGAGGGTGAGCGAGATCCGGGTCGGCGGGGGCTTGGGGGCCCCGCGCACGCCGACCACCGTCAGCTCGGTCTCCCGCACGCCCGGGTGCTCCGGGAACAGCGACGCGACGTGGGTGTCCGGGCCGACGCCCAGCAGCAGCACGTCGAAGGCCGGCACGCCGGTCCGGTCGCCCGGTCCGGCCGCCTTCGCCAGCTCCTGCGCGTAGCGGGCGGCGGCGGCCTCGACGTCCGAGCCGTCCACGCCGTCCGAGGCGGGCATCTCGTGCACCCGCGCCGGGTCGAGCGGGACGGCGTCGAGCAGCTCGGCGCGGGCCTGGACGGCGTTGCGGTCCGGGTCCGCGGCGGGCACGAAGCGCTCGTCGCCCCACCAGAGGTCCAGCCGCGCCCAGTCGACCGCGTCGCGCGCCGGGGAGGCGGCGATCGCGGCCAGCAGGGCGTTGCCGTTGCGGCCGCCGGTGAGCACCACCGAGGCGGTGCCGCGGGCGGCCTGGGCGTCCACGATCCGGGTGATGAGCCGGGCCGCGGCCGCCTGGGCCATCAGCTCCTTGTCGCGGTGGACGACGAGCTGCGGGGTGGCGTTGGTCATGCGCTGTCCCCGGCGGCCTGCTCGCCGGCCGGCTCGTCGGCCTTCTCCGCGGCCTTCCTGGCGGCCTTCTTCGCCGCGGGCTTCTTCTCCGCGGCGGCGGCCGTCACCCGGTCGGGGTTGGCCACCGGCACGTCGGAGACCGCCTGGGCGAGCCGCCCGGCGGCCACCGTCTCGGCGTTGGCGGGCTCGTGGAGGCGGTCCACGGGCGTGCGCACGGCCGTCGAGTAGATGTCGTCCGGGTCGAGCCGGCGCAGCTCCTCGGCGATCAGCTCCGAGGTCTCGCGCCGCTTGAGCGCCACCTGGCGGTCCGGCGAGCCGGGCATCGACAGGGTGCCCATCAGGCCGTCCGGGCGGTCCAGGGTGATGTCCCCGTCCTTGGTGCGCAGGTGCACCGCGGTGATGCCGGGGCCGCCGGTGACGACGCGCTCGACCGGGACGTGCAGGCGGTTGTGCAGCCACAGGCCGAGCAGCTCGACGCTGGGGTTGTACGACTCGCCCTCCACCACGGCGGAGACGATCTGCGACGGGCGCTGGTCGAGCGCCGCGGCGAGCATCGAGCGCCAGCCGGTGATCCGGGTCCAGGCCAGGTCGGTGTCGCCCGGGGTGTAGCTCTGGGCCCGCTGGGCGAGCTGGCCGACCGGGGACTCGGCGGTGACCGCGTCGGTGATCCGGCGCTGGGCGATCGAGCCGAGCGGGTCCTGCGCCGGGTGGAGCGGCGCGTTGTCCGGCCACCAGACGACGACCGGGGCGTCCGGCAGCAGCAGCGGCAGGACGACGGACTGAGCGTGCGCGGCGAGTTCGCCGTGCATGCGCAGGATGACCGTCTCGCCGGAGCCGGCGTCCGAGCCGACCAGGATCTCGGCGTCCAGGCGGGTCTCGGCGCGGGCCCGGGGCGAGCGCCCGGCGCGCTTGATCACCGCGAGGGTGCGCGAGGGGTGCTCGCGGGAGGCGTCGTTGGCGGCCTTGAGGGCGTCGTAGGCGCTGCCCTCGTCGGTCACGATCACCAGGGTGAGCACCATGCCGGCGGCGGTGCTGCCACCGGCCCGGCGCGCCTCCATGAGGGCGGCGTTGATCTTGCTCGACGTCGTGTTGGTGAGGTCGATCTTCATGGCCGGCGCCAGCTCCTGCCGTCTCGTGCGAGCATCTCGTCCGCCTCGACGGGGCCCCAGGTCCCCGCCGCGTACTGGGCGGGCTTGCCGTGGGTGTCCCAGTACCTCTCGATCGGGTCGAGGATCTGCCAGGAGAGCTCGACCTCCTGGTGGCGCGGGAACAGGTTGGCGTCGCCGAGCAGCACGTCGAGGATGAGCCGCTCGTAGGCCTCGGGGCTGGACTCGGTGAAGGACTCGCCGTAGGCGAAGTCCATCGTGACGTCGCGGACCTCGAAGGAGGTGCCCGGGACCTTGGAGCCGAACCGCACCGTCACGCCCTCGTCCGGCTGGACCCGGATGACCAGGGCGTTCTGCCCGAGCTCCTCGGTCGCGTAGGAGTCGAACGGCAGGTACGGGGCGCGCTGGAAGACGACCGCGATCTCGGTGACGCGGCGGCCGAGGCGCTTGCCGGTGCGCAGGTAGAACGGGACGCCCGCCCAGCGGCGGTTGTTGATCTCCAGCTTGATGGCCGCGTAGGTGTCGGTCTTGGAGTCCGGGTCGATGCCGTCCTCGTCGAGGTACCCGACGACCTCCTCGCCGCCCTGCCAGCCGGCCGCGTACTGGCCGCGCACGGTGTGCCGGCCGAGGTCGGCCGGGAGCTTGACGGCGCTGAGCACCTTCAGCTTCTCGGCGACCAGCGCCTTGGGGTGGAAGGAGGCGGGCTCCTCGATGGCGGTGAGCGCCATCAGCTGGAGCAGGTGGTTCTGGATGACGTCGCGGGCGGAGCCGATGCCGTCGTAGTAGCCGGCGCGGCCGCCGATGCCGATGTCCTCGGCCATCGTGATCTGCACGTGGTCGACGTAGGACCGGTTCCAGATCGGCTCGAACATCTGGTTCGCGAAGCGCAGCGCCAGGATGTTCTGGACCGTCTCCTTGCCCAGGTAGTGGTCGATCCGGAAGACCTCGTCGCGCGGGAAGACCTCGTGGACGACCTTGTTGAGCTCCTGCGCGCTCTCCAGGTCGTGGCCGAAGGGCTTCTCGATGACGGCGCGGCGCCAGGAGCCCTGCGGAGGGTCGGCCAGGCCGTGCTTCTTGAGCTGCTGGACGACGGTCGGGAAGAACTTCGGCGGGACGGACAGGTAGAAGGCGAAGTTGCCGCCGGTGCCCTGGGCCTTGTCGAGCTCCTCGATGGTCGCCCGGAGCTTGTCGAAGGCGTCGTCGTCGTCGAAGGTGCCCTGGACGAAGCGCATGCCCTTGGCGAGCTGCTGCCAGACCTCCTCCCGGAACGGGGTCCGGGCGTGGTCCTTGACCGCGTCGTGGACCTCCTTGGCGAAGTCCTCGTCCTCCCACTCGCGGCGGGCGAAGCCGACGAGCGAGAAGCCCGGCGGCAGCAGTCCGCGGTTGGCGAGGTCGTAGATCGCCGGCATCAGCTTCTTGCGGGACAGGTCGCCGGTGACCCCGAAGATGACCAGGCCCGACGGCCCCGCGATGCGCGGGAGCCGTCGGTCTGCGGGGTCACGAAGCGGGTTGACGGGAGTGGCCGGGAGATCGTCCGCGTCCGACACCGGTGTCAACTCGGGGAAATCAGTGCTCACTTGATGGGCTCCGCTTTCGTGCGCTGGCGGTGAGCAGGGGTCACTTCTCGTCGGCGAAGGACGCGAGCGAGGCGGTGACGGTGTCGAGCAGCTCGGTCCAGGACTGCTCGAACTTCTCGACGCCCTCGTCCTCCAGCACCTGGACCACGTCGTCGTAGTCCACGCCGGCGGCCGCGATGGCGTCCAGGACGGCCTTGGCGTCGGCGTAGTTGGGGACGATGGTGTTGCCGGTGACCACGCCGTGGTCGGCGGTGGCGTCCAGGGTGGCCTCGGGCATCGTGTTCACGGTGCCGGGGGCGACCAGCTCGGTGACGTACAGGGTGTCCGGCAGGGCCGGGTCCTTGACGCCGGTGGAGGCCCAGAGCGGGCGCTGCGGCTTGGCGCCGGCGGCCTCCAGGGCCTTCCAGCGGGCGCTGCCGGCGGTCTGGCCGTCGACGCTGCCGAAGACGTCCTCGTAGGCCTGGTAGGCGAGGCGGGCGTTGGCCAGGGCGGCCTTGGAGCGCAGGTTCTTGGCGTCGCCGCCGATCTTGTCCAGGCGCTTGTCGATCTCGGTGTCCACGCGGGAGACGAAGAAGGAGGCGACGGACTCGATCTGGGAGAGGTCCAGGCCCTTGGCCTTGGCGGACTCCAGGCCGGTCAGGTAGGCGTCCATGACGGCCTTGTAGCGGTCCAGCGAGAAGATCAGCGTGACGTTGACGCTGATGCCCTTGCCGATGACCTCGGCGATGGCGGGCAGGCCGGCCTTGGTGGCGGGGATCTTGATGAAGACGTTCGGGCGGTCGACCAGCCACCACAGCTGCTTGGCCTCGGCGACGGTGGGGGCGGTCTCGTGCGCCAGGCGCGGGTCGACCTCGATGGAGACGCGGCCGTCGCGGCCGTTGGAGGCGTCGTAGACCGGGCGCAGCACGTCGGCGGCGTCGCGCACGTCCGAGGTGGTGATCATGCGGATCGCCTCGTCGGTGGTGACCTTGCGGACGGCGAGGTCGCGCAGCTGGCCGTCGTAGGAGCTGTCGCCGCTGCCGGCGATGGCCTTCTGGAAGATGGTCGGGTTGGTGGTGACGCCCACCACGTGCTTGTTCTGCACCAGCTCGGCCAGGTTGCCGGAGTTCAGCCGCTTGCGGCTGAGGTCGTCCAGCCAGATCGCCACGCCTTCGTCGCTGAGGCGCTTGAGTGCGTCGGTCATGGTGCTCAGTCCTTCTTCTTCTGTCTTCGTGGGGTCGTCAGAGGGGCGGGGGGGGCCCCCGGGGGGGGGGGCGCGGGCGCGGCGGGGGGGGGGCGGCGGGGCGGGGGGGGGGGGCCGGGCGGGGGGGGGGGGGGGCCCCCCCCCCGCCCCGAGGGGCTAGCGGTTGACGGCTTCGAGGGAGCGCAGGGCGTTGTGGGCCTCGGCCACCACGCGCTCGGCGGTCAGGCCGAACTCCTCGAACAGCACCTGGTAGTCCGCGGAGGCGCCGAAGTGGTCCAGCGAAACGATCCGGCCGTGGTCGCCGACCAGCTCGCGCCAGCCCTGGGCGATGCCGGCCTCGACCGAGACGCGGGCCTTGACCGACGGCGGCAGCACGCTGTCGCGGTAGGCCTGGTCCTGCTCCTGGAACCACTCGAAGGACGGCAGCGAGACGACGCGGGTGGCGATGCCCTCGGCCTCCAGGACCTCGCGGGCCTTGACGGCCAGCTGGACCTCGGAGCCGGTGCCCAGGAGGATCACCTGCGGGTCGCCGTTGCCGGCCTCGGCCAGGATGTAGCCGCCCTTCGCGGTGCCCTCGGCGGAGCCGAAGACCTCGCGGTCGAAGGTCGGGACGTTCTGGCGGGTGAGCGCCAGGCCGACCGGGCCGGGGTGGCTGGTCTGCCGCTCGATGACGGTGCGCCAGGCGACGGCGGTCTCGTTGGCGTCGGCCGGGCGGACCATGGACAGGCCCGGGATGGCGCGCAGCGAGGCCAGGTGCTCGACCGGCTGGTGGGTCGGGCCGTCCTCGCCGAGGCCGATGGAGTCGTGCGTCCAGACGTAGGTGACCGGCAGCTTCATGAGCGCGGCCAGGCGGACGGCCGGGCGCATGTAGTCCGCGAAGACCAGGAAGGTGCCGCCGTACACGCGGGTCCTGCCGTGCAGGGCGATGCCGTTCATGGTCGAGCCCATGGCGTGCTCGCGGATGCCGAAGTGGATCGTCCGGCCGTACGGGCTCGCCGACTTCAGCGGGTTGCCCTCGGGGAGGAAGGAGCTCTCCTCGTCGATGGTGGTGAGGTTGGACTCCGCGAGGTCGGCCGAGCCGCCCCACAGCTCCGGGACCACCGCGCCGATCGCCTTGAGGGTCTCGCCGGAGGCCTTGCGGGTGGCGACGTCCTTCCCGGCCGGGAAGGCCGGGACGGTCTTCTTCCAGCCCTCGGGCAGCTCGCCGGCCTGGATGCGGTCGAACTCGCCGGCCCGGTGCGGGTTGGCGGCGCGCCAGGCCTCGAAGGAGCCCTGCCACGCGTCGCGGGCGGCCTTGCCGCGCTTGATCACCAGGCGGGCGTGCTCGATGACCTTGTCGGAGACCTCGAAGGTCTTCTCCGGGTCGAAGCCCAGGACCTTCTTGGTGGCGGCGATCTCGGCGGCGCCGAGGGCGGAGCCGTGGGCCTTGGCGGTGTTCTGGGCGTCCGGGGCCGGCCAGGCGATGATCGTGCGCATAGCGATCATCGACGGGCGGGCGGTCTCGGCCTTGGCGGCGGCCAGCGCGTCGGCGAGGGCGGCGACGTCGATGTCGCCGTTCGCCTTCGGGGTGACCCGCTGGACGTGCCAGCCGTACGCCTCGTAGCGCTTGAGGACGTCCTCGGAGAAGGCCGTCTCGGTGTCGCCCTCGATGGAGATGTGGTTGTCGTCGTACAGGGCGACGAGGTTGCCCAGCTGCTGGTGCCCGGCCAGCGAGGAGGCCTCGGCCGAGATGCCCTCCTCCAGGTCGCCGTCCGAGACGATGGCCCAGATCGTGTGGTCGAACGGGGACTCGCCGGCCGGGGCGTCCGGGTCGAAGAGGCCGCGCTCGTAGCGGGCGGCCATCGCCATGCCGACCGCGTTGGCGATGCCCTGGCCGAGCGGACCGGTCGTGGTCTCGACGCCGGCGGTGTGGCCGTGCTCGGGGTGACCGGGGGTGCGGCTGCCCGCGACGCGGAAGGCCTTGAGGTCGTCCAGCTCCAGGCCGTAGCCCGAGAGGTAGAGCTGGGTGTAGAGGGTCAGGCTGGTGTGCCCGGGGGAGAGGACGAATCGGTCGCGCCCCACCCAGGAGGGGTCGGTGGGGTCGTGCCGCAGGAAACGCTGGAAGATCAGGTACGCCGCCGGGGCCAGCGACATGGCCGTCCCGGGGTGTCCGTTGCCGACCTTCTGGACGGCGTCCATGGCCAGGACCCGGGCCGTGTCAACCGTGCGCTCATCCAGTTCGGACCACTCGAATGTGTTCGTCGGCGTCGTGCTCACCCTGTCTCAGGGCTCCTTCCGTTGTGAAGAGTGACCCCGTGAAGGGGACCCGGTCGGCCACGGCGCTGTGGTCCCGACGCTGGTGGTGCCGGTCACGGAGGGTAGATCCCGCTTCTGTGTGCGAGCCTACCGTCCGGCCCGGGGCTCACCCTGCGTGCTGGGACAACCGGAATTCGGGTATGGCGATTCCCACGATGCCGCTCTGGGGCGTTTTGTCCCAGGCTCTCCTGTTTTGGCGGGCCCTGCCCCTCCGATGAGCAGGACGGGGGAGGCGGGACCGAGTGGTCGGAGTTCGTGGGTTCACCCAGGGGTGTGCGTTCCGCCCCGCCGGGGGACCCCGGAGCCGGTGGGGAGATATGGAGCGTCTAAGGTGGCGTGGTACGCGCAGAGCGGACGATTCGGGACCTTCGTTTCCTTCGACGCCTGCGAGGATTCATCTTCAGTTGGGGTGTTAGTGACCGCCGTCGAAACCCGTCCCGCCGGGGTCACCGGGGCGACTCCTGCGCACCGGCCCATCGGGGCCCGTGTCGGCGCGTTCGTCGCACTGACCAAGCCGCGGATCATCGAACTGCTGCTGATGAGCACGGTTCCGGTGATGTTCCTGGCCCAGCAGGGCGTCCCGAACATGCTGCTGGTGCTGAAGGTCGTGGTCGGCGGCTACCTCTCGGCGGGCGGCGCCAACGCCCTCAACATGTACATCGACCGCGACATCGACGCGGTGATGTCGCGCACCGAGCGGCGCCCGATCGTCACCGGCATGGTGTCGCCGCGCGAGGCGCTGGTGTTCGGCATCGTCCTCGCGGTCGTCTCGACGCTGCTGCTCGGTTTCGGCGTCAACTGGCTGTCCTCCGGACTCGCGCTCGGCGCCCTGCTGTTCTACGTCTTCGTCTACACGCTGGGCCTCAAGCGGCGCACCTCGCAGAACATCGTGTGGGGCGGCATCGCGGGCTGCATGCCGGTGCTCGTCGGCTGGTCCTCCGTCACCAACTCCCTGTCCTGGGCGGCGGTCATCCTCTTCCTGGTGGTGTTCTTCTGGACGCCGCCGCACACCTGGGTGCTGTCGATGAAGGTGCGCGACGACTACCTGCGCGCCGGCGTGCCGATGCTGCCGGTGGTCAAGGGCAACGTGGCGGTGGGCAAGCAGGTCGTCGCCTACTCCTGGGTCATGGTGGCCGTCTCGCTGGCGCTGTGGCCGCTGGGGCACATGAGCTGGCTGTACCCGGTCGCCGCGGTGGTGCTCGGCGCGGCCTGGCTGCGCGAGGCGCACGCGCTGTACGCGCGGGCCAAGGCCGGGGTCGTCGGCGCGAAGCTGAAGGAGATGCGGCTGTTCCACTGGTCGATCACCTACCTGTCGCTGCTGTTCGTGGTCTGCGCGATCGACCCGTTCGTGAAGTAGGCGCGGCAGTACGGAAGAAGAGCCCCGGTCCGGGTGGACCGGGGCTCTTCCGCGTTCACCGGCCTCGTTCGCCGGCCCTCATCGGGCCGGGAGTCCGGACGGGCCGACGTGGCCGTCCAGCCAGTCCTTGAGCGGCTGGGAGGCCCGCAGGAAGGCGGCGATCCGGGTGTGCGCGGTGCGGGTGCCCAGCCACTTCGCGGGCGGCCACTCCTGCCAGGCCACGAGGCCCTTGTGGCGCAGCAGCTCGATCCTGGGGTGGTCCTTGGGGTAGCCGCGCGGGGCGGACTTCAGGCTGTCGCGGCCGAAGACCTGCGGGCCGTCCTTCTCCACCCGGGCGATCACCCGCTCCAGTTCGGCCCCGGAGACGTCCTCGGCGACGGCCGCGCGGTAGCGCTCCAGCTGGTCCGCGGCGAGCTGGTACATGCCGTTGCCGCAGGCCAGGCCGTCGGCGGAGAGCTGGACGTAGCCGCCCGCCTCCAGGTGGGCGCCGATGTGCGTCTTGTACGGGGACTTGTCGGCGCTGAAGCGGACGTCGCGGTTGGGGCGGAAGATCTTCCCTGGCCCGAACTCCGGTTCAAGCTCGGCCAGCAGCTCCTCCATGGGGGCGCGCACGGCCTCGTCGTAGCGGTCCTTGTGGGCCTGCCAGAAGGTCTTCGAGTTGTCGGCCTCCAGGTGCTCGTAGAATTCGAGCGCCTCGGCAGGCCAGCCGGAGAAGGTCACACGGCCAGTATGGATCGAGCGGGGGCAGTATGTGGCCAGGTGCACAGGGTGCTCCCGTCGCCAGCGCCGCTACCGGTGGGTAGCATGCGGGCATGAGCGCAGAGACCACCCCCGCCGCGTCGGACGCCCGCACCGAGCGCCGCGCCAAGCGCATCGCCAAGAACCTGACCAGCTTCGCCGCGCAGCACGGCGGCAGCGCCGACGCGGTCGTCGAGTACGTCGGCGCCGTGGCCACCCGGATCGTCGTGGTCGGCGCGGACGGTGCCTGGGGCGACCAGGTGGCCCCGAGCTACGCCGTCGGCCGCCGGGCCGCCGAGCTGGCCGGGCTGACCCTGCACGACGACTTCGAGGGCGAGCTGGCCCTCAAGGTGAAGACCGGCCCGTACGAATGGAAGCGGATGGCCGGCATCCAGCTCGGCGGCTGACCGCCCGGCCCCCGTACGGCGAACGGCCCGGCTCCCTTTGCGGGGGAGCCGGGCCGTCGTGCGTGCCGCAGGGGTCAGACCGAGGCGGTCTGCGGGGTCTGCGCGGGCAGCTGTCCGGGGGCTTCCCCGTCCGCGCGGGTACGCAGGGCGAGGGGGACGCGCAGGGCGGCGATCCAGGTCAGCGTGGCCAGGAACATGTGCAGGCCGACCATGAGCTCGGGAGCGTCGGTGAAGTACTGGACGAAGCCGAGCACGCCCTGGAGCAGGAGCACGGCGAGGAGTTCCTTGGCCCGGGCGCGGGCGGGCTGCGGGGCCTTGACCGCCGCGAAGACGAAGATCACGGCAATCGCCAGGCCGACCGAGACGAACGCGAAGTCGGCGTGGAACTGCGCGAGGCGGTCGTAGTCGATCGGGATGCGCGGCACGATCTTGTTGTCCTGCGGCGTGCCGGGGTGGTGGCCGGCGCCGGTGACCAGGGTGCCGGCGGCGACGAGCGTTCCGATCGCGGCGACCAGCACGTAGGAGAGCCGGTGGATCGGGCCGGCCACCGCGAGCTTCGCCGGGCCGTCGCCCTCCTTGCTGCGCTCCCACATCAGCAGCGCGACCCACACCAGGGCCATCGCGGCGATCATGTGCAGCGCGACGGTGTACGGGTTGAGGCCGGTCAGCACGGTGATGCCGCCGAGGACGGCGTTGCTCATCACCAGCCAGAACTGCGCCCAGCCCAGCTTCGTCAGGCTGCGGCGCCAGGGGCGGTGGCAGCGCGCGGCCAGGATCGCCCAGCCGACCGCGGCGCTCAGCACGTAGGTGAGCATTCGGTTGGTGAACTCGACGATGCCGTGGAAGCCCATCTCGGCGGTGGGCGTCAGGCTCTCGTCGGTGCAGCGGGGCCAGGTGGTACAGCCGAGGCCGGAGGCGGTGAGGCGGACGGCGCCGCCGGTGACGACGATCACCACGCTCATCACCAGCGCGGCGAACGCGGCGCGCCGGACCATCGCGGCGGACGGCTGCCAGCGGTCGGCGAGCAGGGAGAAGGGGTTCAGCACGCGGTCAATCGTAGGGGGCCTTACAGCCGATCTTGGGGCGGGGCATGGGTCAGCGCAAAAGCGGATCTTACGGTCAAGGCGGTCAATGGTCTTGACCATTCACCCGTTCGGCCGAAAGAGTGCGGATTGGTCCAGACCTTTTTCGGGCCCCCTCCACTCCTCCCGCACGTAAGCGGAGCTCTGCACATGCGCATATCCACGTCCGCCGCCGCGCTCGCGGTCGGCGGCTCGCTCGCACTGGCCGGCCTCGTCGCGCCGGCCGCCCAGGCCGTCGGCGCCGACCAGGAGTGCCGCGGCCTCGGGGTCGCCGGCCTCTACGGCGAGTTCGTCGAGGGCGACGACACCCACACCCCGGACGCCGAGGGCGCGGTCGCGGTGGGCGGCAACGCCGACTTCCGCGGCGGGTTCTCGGTCGGCCAGGAGCTCACCGCCGAGCAGGTCGCCGCCCTGCCGGGCGGCAACGCCCTCGTGGTGGCCGGCGATCTGACCGGTACCAACACCCAGGTGATGAAGGGCAACGGCGTCTACGGCGGCACGCTGACCGGGGTGCTGGAGGCTCACCAGGGCAAGGTCGGCCGGGGTGCCTCCCCGATCGACTTCAAGGCCGAGTTCGCCAAGCTGCGCGCCGCCTCCGCCGCGCTGGCCGCCGTGCCGCAGACCGCCGGGGCCACCGTCCAGGCCGACGGCGGCAGGCTGACGCTGACCGGCGGGGACGCGAAGTACAACGGCTTCACCGTCGACGCCGCGAAGCTCCAGGGCGCGAAGGACGTCTTCGTCCGGGTGCCGGCCGGCTCGGTGACCGTCGTCACCGTGACCGGCTCGTCGTACGACATGGCGGCGGCCGGGACCACCGGCTTCCAGCTGTGGGACGAGGCCAAGGCGGCCTACGTCCTGGACGACAAGCTCCAGAGCGCGGCCGGCGGTGCCGTCCGGGCCGGGCTGCTCTGGAACTTCCCGTCCGCGACCAAGGTGGTCAAGAGCAGCAAGGCCGCCTGGGCCGGTACGGTGCTCGCCCCGAACGCCGCCTTCGACCTCGGCAGCGGCGGCCCGGTCAACGGCTCGGTGATCGCCGCCTCGCTGACCGGCAAGGGCGGCGCCGAGACGCACCACTACCCCTTCACCGGCTGCCTGCCGGCCGTCCTCCCGACGCCGTCCGCGACCCCGACCGGGACGCCGGTGGTGCCGACCGGCACGCCGTCGACGCCGGGCGCCACCGCGCAGCCGTCCGGAACGCCGTCCGGAACGCCGTCCGGGACGCCGTCGGGACCGGCGGGCGGGAAGCCGAGCGGGGGCGCGTCGCCGAGTGCGTCCGCCTCGCCGTCCACCAGTGCGCCGGCGGCCTCCGCGCCGGCGAGCCCCTCGGCGTCGGCGAACACCGGAGGCGGGCTCGCGCACACCGGTTCCGGGCCCGTCCTGCCGCTGGCGATCGGCGGCGCCGTGGTGCTCGCGGCCGGCGGTGGAATCGTCGTGGCGACGCGTCGTCGGGCGGCGAAGAAGGCCTGACCGTTCGTCGGCTGATCGAAGCCGCACCCCCGGTGATTGAACCTGATCACCGGGGGCTGCGTTTTTTCAGTCAGGTGACGAAGTCCATTCGGGTTCGCCGATTCCGCGTTATGCGTGGTGGCGCCTGTGGTGGGCTGGTCATGCACATCCATCGTGAGACCGACAGACGAAATCCGGTCGTACGGCGGGGTGTGGCGAGGTGCGGGAGTGCCGGTAGAGTCCCCCGGACAGCCGTAGCGGGCCACCGCGAAGCACTCAACACGCCTGCTGCACAAGACCGTTCGGAGGGGAACAGGGCAATGGCACGACAGCAGCGGCACTTCGGGATCGGAGCGGCGGCACTCGCCGGTACGGTGGCGGCCGGAATCCTCCTGCCCCTGAGCCTGGCCTGGCCGGCTTCGGCCCACGTGCCGGCGTGGAAGGTGGACTGCGACAAGATCGTGATCGATCTGGTCAAGTACAGCGAGAAGGACACCGTGACGAACAACGTCACGCTCACCATCGACGGTGAGAAGGTGCTGGACAAGAAGTTCGGCAAGGAGTTCCACGGCACCTTCCCGGTGAAGGACCACTCCGCGCCGATCAAGGCGACCTTCGTGGTGACCACCACGGAGACCCCGGCCGAGCCCGGTTGGAACATCGACGAGTCGGAGACGATCCAGCCCTGCCACACGCCGACGCCGACCCCCACGCCCACCCCCACGCCCACCAAGACGCCCACCCCCACGCCGACCCCGACGACGACGCCGACCACCCCGCCGACGCCGGTCCCCAGCGTGACGCCGACCCCGAGCACCACCCCGCCGGGCACCGCGGCCCCGTCGGTGACTCCGCCCGCGAGCAAGACCCCGGCCCCGGCGCCGAGCACCGGCGGTCCGGCCCTCGCCGAGACCGGTGGCAGCTCGGCCACCCCCGTCATCGCGGCGGCCGGCGCCGGGGTGCTGCTGCTCGGCGGCGCGATCGTGCTGTTCGCCCGCAAGCGCCGTGGCGGCAGCCAGAGCTGACGGTCCACCGGTAGTACGCACGGCGCCCCCCGGCCTCAAGTGGCCGGGGGGCG
>NZ_JBHWGD010000108.1:0-8833 GCF_042733235.1 Kitasatospora sp. NPDC059722 | reverse complement strand
ACACCCCCCCCCCCCCCCAACCCGATATATCTTTGTGTCGGGGGGGCTGGGTTTTGTGTAACCGCCCCGGGGGGCGCCGTGCGTTGACGGCCGGGACTACTCCCAGCGGAAGAAGCGCGCGGCGGCGGCCAGGCCGACGACGGCCCAGCCGGCCAGGATCCCGAGGTCCGACCACGGCACCCCTGCACCGGTCTGCAGGACGGACCGCAGGCCGTCCGAGAGCGCCGCGATCGGCAGCAGCTCCAGCACCGACTGCACGGCGGACGGGAACTTGGTCAGCGGCACGATCACCCCGCCCCCCAGCAGCAGCAGGATGAACACGAGGTTCGCGGCGGCCAGTGTCGCCTCGGCCCTGAGCGTGCCGGCCATCAGCAGGCCGAGCCCGGAGAAGGCGGCCGTGCCGAGGACCAGCAGCGCGGCCACCGAGAACGGGTCGCCGTGCGGGGACCAGCCGAGCGCCAGCGCGATCACCGACAGCAGCGCGACCTGCAGCGCCTCGGTGACCAGCACGCAGCCGGTCTTGGCGGTCAGCAGCGCCCAGCGCGGCAGCGGGCTCGCGCCGAGCCGCTTCAGCACGCCGTAGCGGCGCTCGAAGCCGGTGGCGATGGCCTGGCCGGTGAACGCGGTGGACATCACGGCGAGCGCCAGCAGACCGGGTGCCAGGAAGTCGACCCGCTTGCCGGGGCCCTCCACCGTGACGACGTCGACGGCGGAGAACAGCACCAGCAGGACGGTCGGGATGACGACCGTGAGCAGCAGCTGCTCGCCGTTGCGCAGCAGCATCCTGGTCTCGAACGCGGTCTGCGCGAGCAGCATCCGGCCGACGGGGGCCGCACCCGGCCTGGGGGAGTAGTCGGTCACGAGCGCAGGTCCCGTCCGGTCAGGTCGAGGAAGACGTCTTCGAGGCTGCGGCGCTGCACGGCGAGCCGCTCGGGGAGGATGCCGGAGGCCGCGCACCAGGAGGTGACGGCGGCCAGCAGCTGCGGGTCCACGGTCGCGGCCTCGACGCGGTAGTTGCCGGGGGCCGTCTCGATGGCGGCCGTGCCCCCGGGCAGCTCCTTGAGCAGCGGGCCGAGGTCGAGTCCGGGCGGGCCGTCGAAGCGCAGCGCGTTCTCGGCGCCGCCGCGGCACAGCTCCTCGGGGGTGCCGGCGGCGATGACCCTGCCACGGTCGACGACGGCGACGTGGTCGGCGAGCTGCTCGGCCTCGTCCATGTGGTGCGTGGTGACGACCACGGTGACGCCGTCCCGGCGCAGGTCGCGGACCAGCTCCCAGGTGGCCCGGCGGGCCTGCGGGTCGAGGCCGGCGGTGGGCTCGTCGAGGAAGACCAGCTCGGGGCGGCCGACCACGGCCATGGCGAGGGCGAGCCGCTGCTGCTGGCCGCCGGAGAGGCGCCGGTAGGTGGTGCGGCCGCAGGAGCCGAGGCCGAGCCGCTCGACCAGGGCGTCGACGTCCAGCGGGTGGGCGTGCAGCGTGGCGGTGTGCCGCAGCATCTCGACGGCGCGGGCGCCCGCGTACACCCCGCCGGACTGCAGCATGACCCCGATCCGCGGGCGCAGGGCGGCGTGCTGGGCGACCGGGTCGAGGCCGAGGACGCGGACGGTGCCGGCGTCGGGGCGGCGGTAGCCCTCGCAGGTCTCGATGGTGGTGGTCTTGCCGGCGCCGTTGGGGCCGAGGACGGCGGTGATCGCGCCGCGCTCGATGGTGAGGTCGAGGCCGTCCACCGCGGGCTTGTCACCGTAGTGCTTGACCAGCCCGGCGATCTGGACCGCGGGTTCGGAGTGCATACCGGCGAGTCTAAGAGGGCCTCACGCCGGGCCCCGCCGGGGCCTCGGTGATCGTTTCTGCAGGTCAGGTAAGCCTTACCTGCGTGACTGATGACACGGGTGAGGCCTGGATCACGGCTTGTCCTGTTGGAAGTAATTACGCAACACTGGTGTTGTGAAAAACATGCGCGAGCACGCCACGCACCAGGAGGCCGAGTCGGCCCCCGGCTGTGACGTGCCCGTGACGGCGGCCGAGGTGCTGCTGGAGGGCCACCGCGCCACGCGCGACCGGGTCGCCCGGTCGATCCTGGACCACGGCCCGTCCTCCGCCGCCGACCTCGCGACCCGGCTCGGCCTCACCGCCGCCGCCGTGCGCCGCCACCTCGACGGACTGGCCGCCGCGGGCCTGGTCGAGTCCCGCGACCAGCGGGTCTACGGCAGCCGCGGCCGGGGCCGTCCGGCCAAGGTCTTCGCCCTCACCGACGGTGGCCGGGACGCCTTCTACCAGGCGTACGACCAGCTCGCGGCCGACGCGCTGCGCTGGATCTCCGACTCGGTGGGCGGCGGCAAGGCGGGCGAGGAGGCGGTTGCCGCCTTCGCGCGCGCCCGCTTCGGCAAGCAGGGCCAGAAATACCTGGAGACCCTGCGAACGGCCGAAGCCTCCGAGCGCACCGAGGCGCTCGCCCAGGCGCTGAGCGCGGACGGGTACGCTGCCACGGTGCGGCGGGTCCCGTCGGCCGCGGCGAAGGCCCCGGCGGGCGCCCAGCTCTGCCAGCACCACTGCCCGGTCGCGCACATCGCCGAGCAGTTCCCCCAGCTCTGCGAGGCGGAGACCGAGGTCTTCTCCCAGCTCCTGGGCACCCATGTGCAACGGCTGGCCACCATCGCCCACGGCGACGGGGTCTGCACCACCTATGTGCCGGCACCCGGTGCCGCATCGTCGTCCGCCGCGCGCAGCGCGCGGCCGGGTCCCGATGCAGTGCCGACTGCCGGTACGTCCACCGAAGATTCAGCGTCCGCGCGTTAGGAAGCTCGCATGACTGACACCGTTTCGCACCCCGAGCTCGAAGGCCTCGGCAATTACGAGTACGGCTGGGCCGACCCGGACACCGCCGGTGCCGCGGCCAAGCGCGGGCTCAGCGAGGACGTCGTCCGCGACATCTCGGCGAAGAAGAGCGAGTCCGAGTGGATGCTGAACCTGCGGCTCAAGGGCCTGAAGCTGTTCGGCAAGAAGCCCATGCCGACCTGGGGCTCCGACCTCTCCGGCATCGACTTCGACAACATCAAGTACTTCGTCCGCTCGACCGAGAAGCAGGCCGAGTCCTGGGAGGACCTGCCCGCGGACATCAAGGCCACCTACGACAAGCTGGGCATCCCGGAGGCCGAGAAGCAGCGCCTGGTCGCCGGTGTCGCCGCCCAGTACGAGTCCGAGGTCGTCTACCACCAGATCCGCGAGGACCTGGAGGAGCAGGGCGTCATCTTCCTGGACACCGACACCGCGCTGCGCGAGCACCCGGAGATCTTCAAGGAGTACTTCGGCACCGTCATCCCGGCCGGCGACAACAAGTTCGCCGCGCTGAACACGGCGGTGTGGTCCGGCGGCTCGTTCATCTACGTGCCGAAGGGCGTGCACGTCGACATCCCGCTGCAGGCCTACTTCCGGATCAACACCGAGAACATGGGCCAGTTCGAGCGGACGCTGATCATCGTCGACGAGGACGCCTACGTCCACTACGTCGAGGGCTGCACCGCGCCGATCTACTCCTCCGACTCGCTGCACTCGGCGGTCGTCGAGATCATCGTCAAGAAGGGCGGCCGCTGCCGCTACACGACCATCCAGAACTGGTCGAACAACGTCTACAACCTGGTCACCAAGCGCGCCGTGGCGTACGAGGGCGCGACCATGGAGTGGGTCGACGGCAACATCGGCTCCAAGGTCACCATGAAGTACCCGGCCGTCTACCTGATGGGCGAGCACGCCAAGGGCGAGACCCTGTCGATCGCCTTCGCGGGCGAGGGCCAGCACCAGGACGCCGGCGCCAAGATGGTGCACATGGCGCCGAACACCTCCTCCAACATCGTCTCCAAGTCGGTGGCGCGCGGCGGCGGCCGGACCTCCTACCGCGGTCTGATCGAGATCGGCGAGGGCTCGCACGGCGCCAAGTCCAACGTCCTGTGCGACGCGCTGCTGGTCGACACCATCTCCCGCTCGGACACCTACCCGTACGTGGACGTCCGCGAGGACGACGTGTCCATGGGCCACGAGGCGACCGTCTCCAAGGTCAGCGAGGACCAGCTGTTCTACCTGATGAGCCGGGGCATGACCGAGTTCGAGGCCATGGCGATGATCGTGCGCGGCTTCGTCGAGCCGATCGCGCGCGAGCTGCCGATGGAGTACGCGCTGGAGCTCAACCGGCTGATCGAGCTGCAGATGGAGGGCGCGGTCGGCTGACCCCCGGCCGAGCACCCGCCATCCATTGAATTCCGAGGAAGAGAGCACAACGAACAGCCATGGCTGAGCAGAACACCACCGGCTCCACCACCGCCGGTTCGATCGAGGTCGGCACCGCCGGTGCGGGCGCGCAGCTCGCCGGCCCCGGCACCGGCCGGGCCACGGTCCAGCAGCCGATCGACGCCCGCGTCGCGGTCAAGCCGTCCTTCGACGTGAACGACTTCCCGGTGCCGACCGGCCGCGAGGAGGACTGGCGGTTCACGCCGATGCACCGCCTCGGCGGCCTGCACGACGGCACCGCCGCCGCCGCCGAGCGGGGCGAGGACAAGGTCGAGTTCGCGCTGCCCGAGGGCGTCACCGCCGAGACCGTCGGCCGCGACGACGCCCGCCTGGGCAAGGCCGGCAAGCCGGTCGACCGGGTCGCCGCCCAGGCGTTCAGCGCCTTCGAGCAGGCCCTGGTCGTCACCGTGCCCAAGGACGCGGTGCTCACCGAGCCGGTCCGGATCGACGTGCGCGCCGAGGGCGGGGTCCGCTTCGCCCACGTGGTGATCGACGTCAAGCCGTTCGCCGAGGCCGTCGTGGTGCTCAACCACGTCGGCACCGGCACCCGCGCCGCCAACGTCGAGCTCCTGGTCGGCGACGGCGCGAAGCTCACCTTCGTCTCCGTCCAGGACTGGGACCGCGACGCCGTCCACGCCGCGCAGCACAATGCGCTGGTCGGCCGCGACGCCTCGTTCAAGTCCGTCGTCGTCACCTTCGGCGGCGACCTGGTCCGCCTCCACCCGCGGGTCAACTACGCCGGCCCCGGCGGCGAGGCCGAGCTGTTCGGCCTCTACTTCGCCGACGCCGGCCAGCACCTCGAGCACCGCCTGGTCATCGACCACGACACGCCGCACTGCCGGTCCAACGTGGCCTACAAGGGCGCGCTGCAGGGCAAGGACGCCCACGCGGTCTGGGTCGGCGACGTGCTGATCCGCGCCGCCGCCCTCGGCACCGACACCTACGAGCTCAACCGCAACCTGGTGCTCACCGACGGCGCCCGGGTCGACTCGATCCCGAACCTGGAGATCGAGACCGGCGAGATCGTCGGCGCCGGCCACGCCTCCGCCACCGGCCGCTTCGACGACGAGCAGCTGTTCTACCTGCAGGCCCGCGGCATCCCCGCGGACGAGGCCCGCCGCCTGGTCGTGCGCGGCTTCTTCGCCGAGCTGCTCCAGCAGATCGGCGTGGCCGAGGTCCAGGACCAGCTCATGGAGAAGATCGAGGCCGAGCTGGAAGCGGCGGTCTGACCCCGATGACCTACCTCCGTGCCTGCGCGCTGAGCGACCTCCAGGAGGACGTCCCCAAGCGCGTCGACCTCAACGGCGTGCCGGTCTCCGTGGTTCGCACCGACGAGGGGGTGTTCGCGATCAACGACACCTGCTCGCACGCGAACGTCTCGCTCTCCGAGGGCGAGGTCGAGGACTGCATGATCGAGTGCTGGCTGCACGGCTCCAGCTTCGACCTGCGCACCGGCAAGCCCTCCGGCCTGCCCGCCACCAAGCCGGTCGCTGTCTACCCCGTAAAGATCGAAGGGGACGATGTGCTCGTCTCCGTCAACCAGGAGTCCTGAGTACACATGGCAACCCTTGAAATCCGCGACCTGCACGTCTCCGTCGACGCCGAGAACGGCCCGCGCGAGATCCTGAAGGGCGTCGACCTGACCGTGAAGCAGGGCGAGACCCACGCCATCATGGGTCCGAACGGCTCCGGCAAGTCCACCCTGGCCTACTCGCTGGCCGGCCACCCCAAGTACACCGTCACCGGCGGCTCCGTGCTGCTGGACGGCGAGGACGTCCTGGAGATGTCCGTCGACGAGCGCGCCAAGGCCGGCGTGTTCCTCGCCATGCAGTACCCGGTCGAGGTCCCGGGCGTCTCGGTGAGCAACTTCCTGCGCACCGCCGCCACCGCGGTCCGCGGCGAGGCCCCGAAGCTGCGCCTGTGGGTCAAGGAGGTCAAGGAGGCGATGGCCGCCCTCCAGATGGACCCGGCCTTCGCCGAGCGCAACGTCAACGAGGGCTTCTCCGGCGGTGAGAAGAAGCGCCACGAGATCCTCCAGCTGGAGCTCCTCAAGCCGAAGATCGCGATCCTCGACGAGACCGACTCCGGCCTGGACGTCGACGCGCTGCGGATCGTCTCCGAGGGCATCAACCGGGTCCGCGCGACCGGCGAGGTCGGCACCCTCCTGGTGACCCACTACACCCGCATCCTGCGGTACATCAAGCCCGACTACGTCCACGTGTTCGCGGGCGGCCGCATCGTCGAGTCCGGCGGCGCCGAGCTCGCCGACAAGCTGGAGAACGAGGGCTACGAGACGTACGTGAAGGGTGGCGCTTCCGAGTGACCCATACGCTGACCGGTCTGCTCGACACCGACGCGATCCGCAAGGACTTCCCGGTCCTGCAGCGCGTGCTGCACGAGGACAAGCCGCTGGTCTACCTGGACAACGCGGCGACCTCGCAGAAGCCGCGCCAGGTGCTCGAAGCCCTGAACGCCTACTACGAGCGGCACAACGCCAACGTCCACCGCGGCGTGCACGTGCTCGCCGAGGAGGCCACGGCCCTGTACGAGGGCGCGCGCGACAAGGTCGCGGCGTTCGTCAACGCGCCGAGCCGCAACGAGGTGATCTTCACCAAGAACGCCTCGGAGTCGCTCAACCTCGTCGCCAACATGCTCGGCTGGGCCGACGAGCCGTACCGGGTGGACGCCGACTCCGAGATCGTCATCACGGAGATGGAGCACCACTCCAACATCGTCCCGTGGCAGCTGCTCTCGCAGCGCACCGGCGCGAAGCTCAAGTGGTTCGGGCTGACCGACGAGGGCCGGCTCGACCTGTCGAACATCGACGAGCTGATCACCGAGAAGACCAAGGTGGTCTCCTTCACCCTGGTCTCCAACCTGCTCGGCACCGTCAACCCGGTCGAGACGATCGTGCGCAAGGCCCAGTCGGTCGGCGCGCTGGTCCTCATCGACGCCTCGCAGGCCGCGCCGCACATGGTGCTGGACGTGCAGGCGCTGGAGGCCGACTTCGTCGCCTTCACCGGCCACAAGATGCTGGCCCCGACCGGCATCGGCGTGCTCTGGGGCCGCCAGGAGCTGCTGGAGGACCTCCCGCCGTTCCTCGGCGGCGGCGAGATGATCGAGACCGTCACCATGGGCTCGTCCACCTACGCCCCGGCGCCGCACAAGTTCGAGGCCGGTACCCCGCCGATCGCCCAGGCGGTCGGGCTCGGCGCGGCCATCGACTACCTGTCGTCGATCGGCATGGACAAGATCGCCGCGCACGAGCACGCCATCACCGAGTACGCGGTCGAGCGCCTGCTGGAGGTCCCGGACCTGCGGATCATCGGCCCGCGCACGGCCGTGGACCGCGGTGCCGCGATCTCCTTCACCCTCGGCGACATCCACCCGCACGACGTGGGTCAGGTGCTGGACGAGCAGGGCATCGCCGTGCGCGTCGGCCACCACTGCGCGCGGCCGGTGTGCCTGCGGTACGGAATTCCGGCGACCACGCGGGCGTCGTTCTATCTGTACTCGACGCCGGGCGAGGTCGACGCGCTGATCGACGGCCTGCACCACGTCCGGAACTTCTTCGGCTGACGGGACAGGCGCAGGACATGAAGCTCGACTCGATGTACCAGGACATCATCCTGGACCACTACCGCAACCCCCACGGCAAGGGGCTGCGGGACGGCGACGCCGAGGTGCACCACGTCAACCCGACCTGCGGCGACGAGATCACCCTTCGGGTGAAGCTCGACGGCGCGAAGGTCGTGGACGTGTCCTACGAGTCCCAGGGCTGTTCGATCAGCCAGGCCAGCGCCTCGGTGCTGAACGACCTGGTGGTCGGCAAGACCGTGGGCGAGGCGCAGGCCGTCCAGGAGGCCTTCCTGGAGCTGATGCAGAGCAAGGGCCAGGGCGAGGGCGACGAGGAGGTGCTGGAGGACGCGGTCGCGTTCGCCGGCGTCTCCAAGTACCCGGCCCGCGTCAAGTGCGCCCTGCTGAGCTGGATGGCCTGGAAGGACGCCACCGCCAAGGCGCTCGCCCAGCACCCCGCCGTGAACGACTGACCCGAGCAGAGGAGGACCAACCATGAGTGACGAGAGCACCACCACCGCCGACGCCACGGCCTCCGCTGCGGACACCGCCGCGGGGGAGCAGCCGACCGGCCTGATCGTCGGCACCACCGCCGGCACCGTCTCCGTCGAGGACCTGACCGAGGCCCTGATGGACGTCGTCGACCCCGAACTGGGCATCGACGTCGTCAACCTGGGCCTGATCTACGGCATCCACATCGACGAGTCCGACGTGGCCACCATCGACATGACGCTCACCTCGGCGGCCTGCCCGCTGACCGACGTCATCGAGGACCAGGCCAAGACCGCCACCGACGGCCTGGTGCAGGACCTGCGGATCAACTGGGTCTGGATGCCGCCGTGGGGCCCGGACAAGATCACCGACGACGGCCGCGACCAGCTGCGCGCGCTGGGCTTCAACGTCTGAGGTCGCTGGTCGATCGTCGTGGCGCGCCCCCCCGGCGCCCCCCGGCGGGGGCCCGGGGCGCCGCGGGGCGCCG
>NZ_JBHWGD010000107.1:18184-22056 GCF_042733235.1 Kitasatospora sp. NPDC059722 | reverse complement strand
GGGGGGGGGGGGGGGGGGCCGGGGGCCGGCCCGGCCCCGGGGCCCCGGCCAGCGGGCGGGTGCGGCGGCGTCGGAGGTCGGTTCGACCGCGATGGACCGCCGGGGCTACTTCCCGCCGTAGACGGCGGCGAGGTTGTCGCTCGCGGGGTGGGTGCGGCCGGCCGGGCCGGCGGCGAAGGCGCGCAGGACGTTCTCGGTGACCTTGCGCACCAGGTCGCCGGCCTTGGCGTCGATGCCGTGGTCGGTGCCGGTGCCCCCGGGGCCGCGCGCGTCGAGCGTCTCCACCCAGCGCATCGTCCCGGTGGCGAACACCCCGGCGCCGCTCGGGACGGTGTAGTAGGCGGTGTCGGCGTGCGAGCGGCGGCCCTCGCAGACGACGGGGGAGTGGGCGATGACCTCGATCGGGCGTGGGACGGGGAAGGCGGTGTCCACCTTGTCGTACTCGACGCCGACCAGGTGCGGGAAGGACGCGCCCGCGGCGACGCCGATGCCCGCGAACGCCCAGTGGTCGGGCGCGCCGACGACGTAGGGCGCGTCCACGGGGTAGCCGTCGTAGATGACGCCGAGCATCGAGCTCTCCGGGTCGGCGCCCGGGCCGGTGCGGAAGTCGGTGGTGGCCGGTGCGCCCGCCTGGTACCCGGGGTCGCTCGCCCAGGCGTCCTTGTAGCAGACCACCGTGCGGTCCGGCCCGAGGTCGGTGGGCTCGAACCGGACCCGGCGGAAGCAGCAGTTCGCCCCCAGGAAGGCCACGTTGGTGCCGGCGTCCCGGGCCGCGACGACGTTGGCGCGCTGCTCGGGGGACCAGTACTCGTCGTGACCGAGCGACAGGACGGCGGTGGCGCCGCGCAGCAGCGCGGGCTCGCGGGCCACGTCGATCCCGGTCGTGTACGCGTGGGGGTTGGCGAGCTGCTCGGCGAAGGAGACCAGCGGCGCCTCGTAGACCAGGAACAGCCCGGCGCCGTGGTCGTAGTCGTACGGGCGGTCGAAGACGACCTTCAGCGAGCGGGTGGCGAGGCCGCCGGTCGGGCCGTTGTAGAGGCTGTACCCGCCCCACTCGTTGTAGGCCTGCCACGTCGCCGGGGCGCTCACCACGACGGTCCGCCCGGCGGTGACGGCCGAGCGGACGGTGAGCGGGACGTAGCGCTGGCCGGAGCCGTCCTCGGCGTCCAGGCGCAGCAGGTACGCGCCCTCGGGCCAGCCGGCCGTGTCGACGGCGAGGGTGCGCTGCCAGCCGGTGAGGACGGTGCGGGTCGTGCCGTCCACGTGCGGCGCGGGCTGCTTGGCGCCCGGCACGTGTTCGCGGCGCCACACCAGGCGGGCGCGGGCGCCGCCGTACCAGCCGATCCGGTAGGCGGACACGGTGAACGCGGCGGCCGGTGTGGAGACGTGGAGGCCGACGGGTTCGCCGGGCAGGACGCTGACGCGGTCGGCGAAGCCCTCGATGGCGCCGGCCGGGCCGGGGTTGGTGATCTCCCAGTCGGCGTTGCCGGGCAGTGACTGCTCGGGCCGGTGGTCGTCCTTGAGGCCGGCCCGCTGCGGGGTCGCGCCGGCGGGGTCGGGGGAGGGCGCGGGGCTCGCGGGTTCGTCGGAGTGATGGGTGCCGCAGGAGGTGAGGGCCGCGGCCATCAGGCTCAGACCGAGGACCCCTCGTCGGCTCGGTTCCGCCCGCTGGTCCGCCACGTCGGCCTCCCGGTTGCCCGTCTCGGTGTTCTCTACCCGCTCGCCCGTGCGTCAAGGCGCGCGCACATCCTCACTCTTTCCGGTCATGGTCTCGCACCCGCCGCGCCGGGCGTGCGACGGGTTCGCGCGCCCTCGCCGCACGTCCCGCGCCCGTGCGCCACCGGAGAGGGCCGTCCGGGGGCTCCCCGGCGCGTCCGGTCGCGCGGCTCCGCGGCGGCGGCGGTCCGGTCCCTTAGCCTGACCGGGCCGTCCGCCCGGCGGCCAGGGGGTCAGGAGCCGTGGCGGCCCGGCCGCGTCATCGACACATCGACACGAGTCATGGACAGGGGTGTACGTGGTTTCGTCGGGTACGGCCGACCCGGGGGTGGCCCCTCCGACACGCGGCACGAGGTTCCGGGCCTGGATGCTGGAAGGCCTGGCGGACATGGCCAAGCAGCACCCCGGGCCGCACGCGCAGGCCCCGCACGAGAAGGGCGCGGCCTGGTGGCGCGTCATGTGCCTGACCGGCCTCGACTACTTCTCCACCCTCGGCTACCAGCCCGGCATCGCGGCCCTCGCCGCCGGCCTGCTCTCGCCGGTCGCGACGGTCGTGCTGGTGCTCGTCACCCTCTGCGGCGCGCTGCCGGTCTACCGCCGGGTGGCCGTCGAGAGCCCGCACGGCGAGGGCTCGATCGCCATGCTGGAACGGCTGCTGTCGTTCTGGCAGGGCAAGCTCTTCGTGCTGACGCTGCTCGGCTTCGCCGCCACCGACTTCATGATCACCATCACGCTGTCGGCCGCCGACGCCACCGCGCACCTGATCGAGAACCCCCACCTGCACAGCGCCCTGTCCGGCAAGCAGGTGCTGCTCACGCTGATCCTGGTGGCCCTGCTCGGCGCGGTGTTCCTCAAGGGCTTCAGCGAGGCGATCGGCCTGGCCGTCGTGCTCGTCGCCGTCTACCTCGTGCTCAACGTCGTGGTCGTCGTCAACGGCATCTGGCACCTGTTCAAGACCCCGCACGTGTTCGGCGACTGGACCGACGGGCTGACCGCCGAGCACGGCAACGCCTTCGCGATGATCGGCGTGGCGCTCATCGTCTTCCCCAAACTCGCCCTCGGCCTCTCCGGGTTCGAGACCGGCGTCGCCGTGATGCCCCACATCGAGGGCGACCCGGACGACACCGAGGAGAAGCCGACCGGGCGGATCCGCGGCGCCCGCAAGCTGCTCACCACCGCGGCCGTGATCATGAGCGTCTTCCTCATCACCACGAGCCTCATCACGACGCTGCTCATCCCGAAGGATGCCTTCAAGACCGGCGGCCCGGCCAACGGGCGGGCGCTCGCCTACCTCGCCCACGAGAACCTGGGCAGCGCCTTCGGCAGCGTCTACGACCTGTCGACCATCGCCATCCTCTGGTTCGCCGGCGCCTCCGCGATGGCCGGGCTGCTGAACCTCATGCCGCGCTACCTGCCCCGCTACGGCATGGCCCCGCACTGGGCGCGCGCCGTGCGGCCGACGGTCATCGTGCTCACCCTGATCGCCTTCCTCGTGACCTGGATCTTCGACGCCAACGTCGACGCGCAGGGCGGCGCCTACGCGACCGGCGTGCTGGTGCTGATCAGCTCCGCCGCCGTCGCCGTCACCATCGCCGCCCGCAAGGCCAGGGAGAAGCGCTGGACCGTCATCTTCGCGGTGATCGCCGCGGTCTTCCTCTACACCACGGTCGTCAACGTCGTCGAACGGTCCGACGGCGTGAAGATCGGCGCCTGCTTCATCGCCGGGATCATGCTGGTCTCCTTCCTCTCCCGGCTCAAGCGCGCCTTCGAACTGCGCGTCACCGACGTCGTCCTGGACGAGACGGCCGAGCGCTTCGTGCGCGACTACACCCACCGGCCGCTGCGGCTGATCGCCAACGAGCCGAACAGCCGCGACCTCGCCGAGTACCGGGACAAGATCCGCCAGATCCGCGCCGACAACGACATCCCGGCCGAGGACGACCTCGTCTTCGTCGAGGTCACCGTGCTCGACCCGTCCGACTTCGAGGCCGAACTGACCGTCCACGGCGAGGTGCTGCACGAGCGCTACCGGGTGCTCGCGCTGGAGAGCTCCAGCGTGCCGAACGCGCTGGCGGCCCCGCGCCGCAGCGTCAGCCACCCCCGCACCCCCCGCCCCCCCCGCACCCAGGCGCGTTGAGCGATCCCACCCCCCCCAC
>NZ_JBHWGD010000107.1:0-18175 GCF_042733235.1 Kitasatospora sp. NPDC059722 | reverse complement strand
CGCTGCTGCTCCGGGTCAGGCACCTGACCGGGCAGCAGCCGCACATCTACTTCGAGTGGACGGAGGGCAACCCCTTCGCCCAGTTCCTGCGGTTCTTCCTGCTCGGGCAGGGCGAGATCGCGCCGGTCACCCGCGAGGTGCTGCGCGAGGCCGAGCCCGACCGCGGCCGCCGCCCGGCCGTGCACGTCGGCTGACGGGCCGCCCGGCCGGGAGCCGGACGAGGCCCCTAACGGCTCGGCCGGGACTTGGACCAGGCCGGTGCGACGAAGGCCACCAGCGCCACCGCGAACGCCAGTTGGAGGATGTGCCGGATCCAGTCGATGCCCGACGTGTGGCGCACGCCGACCCAGCCGGAGACCGCGTTGCCGAGCCAGGCGCCGGCGGCACCGAGCAGCATCGTCAGCCACCACGGGATCGACTGCGGCCCGCGCAGGATGAGCTTGGCCAGCACGCCCAGGACGAAGCCGATGAGCAGAATCCACAGGAGCTGGAACATCGCAGTCCACCTTTCGGGCGGGGCCGCCCCGTCGGGGTCCGTCCCATGATCGCCCGATTCGGCCGGACGGGCACCTCGGCGGGCCGCGCCGCTGGTCAGCGGGCCGCCGAGGTGAGCGCGGCGCCCGTGCCGGGGTCGAAGACGTGCATCCGGGCGGTGTCCACCCACAGCTCCAGCGGGTGGCCCTCGGCGGCCCGCGTGGTGGTGCCGATCCGGGCCACCACCTCGGGGCCGGCCCCGGCGCCCGAACCGGCACCGTTCCGCGCGGTGAAGTGCACGAACACGTCCGAACCGACCGACTCCAGCACCTCGACGCCCACCGTCACCGTCCGCCCGCCGCGCCCCTGCTCCAGCAGCGCCGCGTCCACCAAGTTCTCGGGGCCGATGCCCACGACCACCCGGCGCGGCGCGTCGGCCACCTCCAGCCCCCGCCGCAGCCGGTCGTCGAGGGGCAGCTCGCCCAGCGCGGTGCGCAGCGCACCCTCCTCCAGGGTCGCGTCCAGGACGTTCATGGCGGGCGAGCCGATGAAGCCGGCGACGAACAGGTTCACCGGGCGGTCGTAGAGCTCCTGCGGTGGGCCGACCTGCTGGACGACGCCGCCGCGCATCACCACGACGCGGTCGCCCAGCGTCATCGCCTCGACCTGGTCGTGGGTGACGTAGACCGTCGTGGTGCCCAGGCGGCGCTGGAGGCGGGAGATCTGGGTGCGCATCTGCACCCGCAGCCGGGCGTCCAGGTTGGACAGCGGCTCGTCCATCAGGAAGGCCTTCGGCGCGCGGACGATCGCCCGGCCCATCGCGACCCGCTGGCGCTGTCCGCCGGACAGCTGCGCCGGGCGGCGCTCCAGGTGCTCGGTGAGGTCGAGGACGCGGGCGGCCTCCTCGACCTTGCGGGCGATCTCCGCCTTGTCCGCCCCGGCCAGCCGCAGGGCGAAGCCCATGTTCTGGCGCACCGTCATGTGCGGGTAGAGGGCGTAGCTCTGGAACACCATGGCGATGTCCCGGTCCTTCGGTGCGAGGTCGTTGACGATCCGGCCGCCGATCCGCAGGGTGCCCGCGGTGATGTCCTCCAGGCCCGCGATCATGTTGAGGGTGGTGGACTTGCCGCACCCGGACGGGCCGACCAGGATCACGAACTCCCCGTCCGCGATGGTCAGATCGACGCCCCGCACGGCGACCGCGCCGTCCGGGTAGTGCTTGGTGAGTCCGTCCAGGACGAGCTCGGCCATCCGTCACCCCTTCACTGCGCCGGCGGTCAGGCCGGCCACGATGCGCCGCTGGAACAGCAGCACGAAGACCACGATCGGGACGGTGATCACCATGGCCGCCGCGGCGATCGACCCGGTCGGCTGCTGGAACTGCGAGCTGCCGGTGAAGAACGCGATCGCCGCCGGGACGGTCCGCGCGGCGCGGGTGGAGGTGAGCGAGATCGCGAACAGGAAGTCGTTCCAGCAGAAGATGAAGACCAGGATCGCCGTGGTGAACACCCCGGGCGCCGCCAGCGGGGCGATGACCAGCCGGAACGCCTGCCACGGCGTGGCGCCGTCGACCCGGGCCGCCTTCTCCAGGTCCCACGGGATCTCCCGGAAGAACGCGGACAGGGTGTAGATCGCCAGCGGCAGCGAGAAGGTCGTGTACGGGATGATCAGACCGGGCCAGGTGTCGAACAGGCCCAGCACGCGCTCGATGTCGAAGAGCGGGGACACCAGCGAGATCGGCGGGAACATCGCGATCAGCAGCGACATGCCGATCAGCAGCCGCTTGCCGGGGAAGCGCAGCCGGGCGACGGCGTAGGCGGCCATGGTGCCGAGCACGACGGCGACGGTGGTCGCGATGACGGCGATGCCGACCGAGTTGAGCAGCGCGCGGGTGAACTCGGAGGTGCGGAAGATGCCGCGGTAGTTATCCAGCGTCCAGCGGCGGGGCACGAAGTCGCCGTCGGTGAGGGTGCTCGGATCCTTGAAGGAGAGCGCGGCGATCCACCAGACCGGGAACAGCGCGTAGAGCACGACGACGGTGTTGACGATCGTCCACGCGGACCGGCGGCGGGTGTCGGCGTTCATCGGCGGTCCTCCCCGGCGCCCGGCGCCGCCGCGCCGAACACCGTGACGAAGACGAGGGCGATGGCCGCCACGCACAGGAAGACGAGGACCGAGATCGCCGAGCCGATGCCGAGGTTGAGGGCGGTGAACAGGTTGTCGTAGCCGAGGATCGAGACCGAGCCGGTGTTGTCGGAGCCGCCGGTCAGCACGTAGATGTCGTCGAAGACGCGGAACGCGTCGAGCGTGCGGAACAGCAGCGCCACGAGGATCGCCGGCTTCATCAGCGGCAGGACGACGAGGCGCAGGCGCTGCGCCGGGCCCGCGCCGTCCACCTGGGCGGCGCGCAGCGTCTCCTCGGGCACCAGGGCGAGGCCCGCGAGCAGCAGGAGCGCCATGAACGGCGTCGTCTTCCACACCTCCGCGAGGATGATCAGACCGATCGCCTGCCAGTGGTCGGTGAGCGGCGCGCTGCCCGCCGGGAGCAGGGCGGCCAGGTAGCCGGTGCCCGGCGTCCAGGCGTACTGCCACGAGTACGCGGCGACGACCGTCACGATGCCGTACGGCACCAGGACGGCGGTGCGGACGGTGCCCCGCCACAGGACCGTCCGGTGCATCACCAGGGCGAGCGCGAGGCCGAGCGCGAGCTCGACCGTCACCGAGACGACGGTGATCACGACCGTCACCCACAGCGCCTGCCACCAGTACGGGCTCGACAGCACGGCGGCGTAGTTGTCGAACCAGACGAAGCGGGCGTGCTGCGGGAAGCGCAGGTCGTAGCGCTGGAGCGAGAGGTAGACGGCGTAGCCGACCGGGTAGGCCGTGACCGCCGCCATCACGAGGACGGCCGGGGCGCACAGGAGCCAGCCGAGGCGGCGCTCGTCGCGGGAGCCGGCGGACGCCTTGGCCGCGGTGGTCGTCGGTGCGGTGGTCGTCGGTGCGGCAGGCGGCGGTGCGGTGGGCGGCGGTGCGGTCACGGGATCAGCCCCTTCGAGCCGAGTGCGTCCTTGATCTGGCCGGACAGGTCGGCGACGGTGCGTTCCGGGTCCACGGCGGACGGCGGCGACAGCGCGTGGGCGATGGCGATCGAGACGTTCTGGTAGGCGGGCGTCCGCGGGCGCAGCGAGGCGTTGTCGAGGGCGGTGAGGACGTCGGCGGCGAAGGGGTAGCTGTCGGTCAGCTCCGGTGCGGTGTACAGGCTCCGGAGGGAGGGCGGCAGGCCGCCCTTGAGCGCGTTGACGAGCTGGTTGTCGCGGTTGCGCAAGCAGAGCGTCGCCTCGTGGGCGAGGTCCGGGTGGTGGCCGTAGGCGCCGACGGCGAGGTCGATGCCGCCGATCGTGACGGCGGCCGGGCGGTCCGGGGTGACGGCGGGGTAGGGCGCCCAGCGGAAGTGGGGGAACAGGTCGGGGCGGTCGGCCTTCATCGCCGGGTAGACGAACGGGTAGTTGACCTCGAAGGCCGCCGTGCCGGACTCCAGGGCGAGCCGGTCCTGGTCCTCCATCTGGTTGGCGAGCGACGGGTCGGCGGCGGGGGAGCGGGCGAGGTCGCGGATGACGCCGGCCGCGGTGACGGCGGGCGGCCCGAGCGCCGGCGCGCTCGCGTCGGGGGTGAGGACCGAGCCGCCGGCGCTGCTCACGAGGGTGTTGAACCAGACGGTCAGGCCCTCGTACTGGGCGCCCTGCACCTCGACGTAGTGCGGCTTGCCCTGCTTGGCGAGGGCGTCCGCCTGCGCGAGCAGCTCGGTCCAGGTATGGGGCGGGGTGGGGGTCAGGTCGTCGCGGTACCAGAGGAGCTGGGTGTTGGAGTTGTACGGTGCGGCGTAGAGGCGGTCCTTCCAGGTGGCCGTCTCCAGTGCGGCGGGGAGGGTGTCGGCGGTGACCTCGTCCTTCTGCGCACCCGTCCACTCGCGGATCCAGCCCGCCTCCGCGAACTCCGGGGCCCACGTGACGTCCAGGCCCATGATGTCCACGCCCGCGTCGTGCGCGGCGAGCCGGCGGACGAGCTGCTGGCGCTGGCCGTCGGCGGTGCGCGGGAGCTTGTCGTACCGGATCGTGTAGCGCCCGCCGGAGGCCCGGCTGCAGGCGTCGGCGGCCTGTTGGAGGGCGCCGGAGTCGTCCGGGAAGTTGTACCAGTCGAGCGTCGCCGGGCCGGCGGTGGCGCTTCCGGTACCGCCGCAGGCGGTCAGCAGGAACGCGAGCAGCACCAACTGCGGCCGTGGGCAACGGCGTTTCGGCATGTCACTCCCGGACCTCCCGGACGACCCCGGGCTCGACGGCACGCGTCCCGCCACGCTAGGGCAACGGACGTGCACGGACGAGGACTTCGCGGCCGTGGCGCCGACCGACGGTTGCGCGGCGCCAGCGCGCGCGCCCCGCTGAGTACGATGTGCCCCCAACGGGTCGAGCGTTCACGGGGGACGGCATGACGGAGTTCGCGGCTTTCGGGTGTGAGGCGTGCTGCGCCGAGGACGCGCTGGTGGCGCGGGAGCACCACCACAGCTACAGCGGGGTCCGGATCGAGAAGATGATCCAGGACGACTCGCACTTCATCGTCTCCGTCAAGCGCTGTGAGCTCTGCTCGCAGGCGTTCGTGAGTGTCTTCACCGAGTACGTCGACTGGGCTGCCTCCAACGACGCCCAGTACCGGACGGTGCTCCCCGTCACGGACGCCGAGGCCGCCGACCTGATGGAGGGCCGCCTGACCCCGCACCAGGCCGGCGCCCTGGGCCGCGGCCGCCGCTACCTGCAGAGCGACTGGCCGAGCGACGCCGACGAACCTTCCGTCTACTGGAGCGGCGGGACGTTCGAGGTGCGGGAGGGGTACTGACGGGTTCAGCCCTCCAGGGCCGCCTCGGCCGCCGCGCGGACGTCGGGGTGCGGGTCGGCGGCCAGGGTGGTCAGGAGTTCGCGCGTGCCGGGGGTGGACCAGCGGTAGGCGGCCCATGCGACTGCCTCGCGGACGTCGGGGTGGGGGTCGGCGGCCAGGGTGGTGACGAGCTCGCGCGCGCCGGGGGTGGACCAGGCGTTGAGGGCCTGGACAAGGGCTTGGCGGACTTCGGGGGCGGGGTGGTCGGCCAGGTGGGCCACGCGCTCGACGGGGCCCCGGCGGCGCAGGGAGAACCAGTGGAGGGTGTCGCGGAGCTGGGCGGGGTCGCCCGGGGTGCCGGCGGCGTCGATGCGGGCGAGGAGGACGCGTGCGGGTGGGGGCGGGCCGTCCAGGGGGTGCGGATTGCGTTCGCGCAGGCGGCGGCTGCCGTACCCGCCGAGGACCCGGCACCCGTAGCACGTGCAGGGGCGGGTGCCGTGGGCGTCCGGGACGTAGCGCCAGCCGGTCACCTGCGGGGCGGTGCGGATCCGGTGGATCTCGCGGGAGGCCACGGCGCGGGAGAGGAAGACCTCCCAGCCGCGCGGGTCCGGCAGTGCGCGGATCCGGTGCACGGCCTCGGCGGCCGTCATCGGGAGCTGGGCGTCCTTGGCGCGGTCCCGGTAGTGGCCGGCCAGGACCGGTTCGTCGTCGGGCAGGCGGACGTGCACCGCGACGAGCCCGCCCGGCCTGCCGAACCGGGCCAGCTCGCGCAGCCACTGGTGGGTCAGGGTGTACGAGGGCAGGACGGGGAAGCAGTACACGCCGCGCGCGCCGCCCTGGCCGCGGCTGTCGGCCCGGATGCCGGCGCGGCGGACCCGCGGTGCGTCCGCGGTCGAGGTCAGGTGCACGAACATCGCCATGGGGCGGCATCGTAGCGACCGCTCCCCGGCCGCTTCGAATGGATTTACGGTCGGGCGGCGCGTCGCTCGATCAGGGCCGCCAGGCCGTCCAGGATCCGGGCGAGGCCGAAGTCCAGGGCGTTGTCCCGGCCGCCCGGTTCGGCCATCGCGGCGGCGAGGGCGGGGTAGTCGTCGGCATGCTGCCGGACCAGCCCGCTCAGGATGGTCAGGAGTCGGGCCTCGGGGGAGCCCTCCGCCCCGGCGGCGCGCGCCTGCTGGACGATGCCGCGGACGTGTCCGGCGAGCAGGACGGCGGCGTCCATGCGCTCGGCGCCGGTCAGACCGTGACCGTCCAGGGCGGACACGACCCGCTCCAGCCAGGCGAGTTCTTTCGGGCCCATCACGCGGGGTCCGACGGTGGCGTCGAGCAGCCACGGGTGGGCGACGAACGACCGTGTCAACTCCCGGGCCCAGGTGGCGAGGTGGTCCCGCCAGTGACCGTCCGCCGGTCCGGCCGGCGGCTCGGCCACGGCGAACTCGACCATCAGTGCGACGAGTTCGGCCTTGCCGGGGACGTACCGGTAGAGCGCCATCTTCGTGTAGTCGAGCAGTCCGGCGACGCGCTGCATCGAGACGGCGCCGAGGCCTTCCGTGTCCGCGACCTCGATGCCCGCCGCGGCGATCCGCTCCAGGCTGAGGGCCGGCTTCGGCCCGCGCGTGGGCTTGGCCGGCTGGCCCCAGAGGAGCCGGACGGTCTCGTTCGCCGGCTCGTCCACGTCTGCTGCCACGTCCGCTCCTCGGGCTCTTGCGTCCGGAATCAACTGTGTCTACCGTACACAGCAATGTAACTGTGTCTGATGGACGCAGTTATGGACTCGTTCCGGACGGAGTGGTTTCCCGTGAGCACCAAGGTCCTGATCTCGGGCGCGAGCATCGCCGGCCCTGCCCTCGCCCACTGGCTCGGCCGGTACGGCTTCGACGTCACCGTCGTCGAGCTGGCCCCCGCGCTGCGCGGCGGCGGGCAGGACGTCGACTTCCGTGGCGCGACCCACCTGACCGTGCTGGAACGGATGGGCGTGCTCGACGAGCTGCGCGCGCTCGGCACCGGTGGCAGTCCGATCACCTTCGTCGGCCCGGACGGGCGCAGGCTCCTCCACCTGCCCGCCGAGTTCGCGGGCGGCGACGTGGAGGTCCCGCGCGGCGAGCTGGCCCGACTGCTGCACCGGCGCAGCTCCGACCGCGCCGAGTACGTCTTCGGTGACTCGATCACCGCGCTGGAGGAGACGCCGAACGGGGTCCGGGTGGCCTTCCGGCGCGGCGCGGAGCGCGAGTTCGACCTGGTGATCGGCGCCGACGGGCTGCACTCCACCGTCCGGCGCCTCGCTTTCGGCCCCGAGGATCGGTACGTCCGCCACCTCGGCTACTACGCGGCCACCTGGCAGTTGCCCAACGACACCGGCCTGGCGCCCGGTTCGGTCGGGCTGAACGTGCCCGGCCGGCTCGCCGCGGTCGGTGCCGACCACCGCGACCCGACCCGGGCCGGCGCCTTCTTCCTCTTCGCGTCCCCCGAGCTCGTCCACGACCGCCACGACCCGGGGCAGCAGAAGGAATTCGTCCGGTCCGCGTTCGACGGCCTGGGCTGGGAGGTGCCCCGGCTCCTGGAGAGCCTGCGGGCCGCGCCCGAGCTGTACTTCGACTCGATCAGCCGGGCCGACGTCCCCGCGTGGTCGACCGGGCGGATCGGCCTGCTCGGCGACGCGGCCTGCGGTGCCACCATCGGCGGGATGGGCACCGGCACCGCCGTCGTGGCCGCGTACGTCCTCGCGGGAGAGCTGGCCCGGGCGCGCGGCGACCACCGCACCGCCTTCGCCCGCTACGAGCGCCTGCTGCGCGGCTATGCCCAGGGGTGCCAGAAGGGCGGGGACCGCACCGGCCCGTTCCTGGCGCCGCGCACCGCCGCCGGTCTGCGGGTGCGCAACGCGCTGCTGAACCGGCGGTGGGTGCTGGACCGGATGCTGGCGCTGGGCAAGCAGGTGAGCAGTGTCGAGCTGCCGGACTACGAGGCGGAGTCGGCGGTCGGGCGCTGAGGTCGGCCGGCGGAAGGGCGGTCAGCGGAAGGTTGGTCAGCGCAGTGGTGTGATGCGGGCGCCGTTGTCCAGGACGGCTTCGACCTGGGCGGTCGTGGGGGCCGGGCGTTCGAGGGCGAGGGTGTGGTCCGGGGCGGGGCGGTCGGCGGACCAGTCGGGGCCCTTGACGGTGAGCCGGGTGACGCGGCGGCTGCCGGCGGCGAGGAGGAACTCGGTGCCCTGCGGGGAGCGCCACCACGTGGAGCCGACGGTGTCCTGCTCGAAGCGGCTGCACGCCCGGCCCTGGCCGCCGCCGGTGCGCTGGGGGCCGCGGGCGGAGGGCAGCAGGACGGTGGTCGCGGCGCTGCCGTCGCCGTTCCAGCGGTCGGTGCGCAGGCACGTCCAGGTCGCGGTGCCCGCGTTCTGCGGCAGGGGCTGGACGGCGAACGCCCAGAGTTCGAGCTGTTTGACACCGGGTGTGGCGTCCGGGACGGCACACCCGCCGTGCGCCCAGGCGACGAGCGCGTCCGGACCGGTGGCCTCGCGCGGTGCGCGCGCAGGGCCGGGGCCGCCGGTGGGGGTGGGGGTGCCCTGGGCGGGCGGCGGGGTGTAGGTGAGGTGGGCGGGCACGAGGCCGCCGACGTCGGCGAGGAGGAAGGTGTGCTTCTCGGCGACCACGGGGGAGGAGTGCAGCTGGAGCACGGTGGCACCCTGGCAATCGGCGAGGGCGCCGGTCGGCGCCGCCGCGGTGATGCCGTCCGGGTGGTCCAACGCGCGTGCGGGGGCGTCGGGTTGGTCGATCCGTCGGGTCTCGGCGGCATCCACCCAGGGGGCCAGGAGGTAGCGGGCGGTGGTGCCCTGGCGGCGCAGCACGACGGCGCCCGCCGTCGTCACGTCGGAGTCGTCGGCGCGGGCGAGGTCCAGGCCGCCGCCGGGGCCGTCGGTGTAGCGGGCGAGGTGCGGGCCGTCGTACAGGACGACGACGGCGGTGCCGTCCACCGTGCCGGCGAACAGCAGGCTCGGCGTGGTGGCGGGCGGGGTGGCGTCGGCGCCGGGCTCGACGCGGGTCAGCGCGCCGGGGTGGGTCCAGGCGGCGAGGGCGCGGCCGAGCAGGGCGTCGTCGTCGCGGCGGTCGCCGCGCGCGGGCCAGGCGGTGAAGTCGAGCCGGGCGGTGTGCTGCCACTGGTCGGCCGGGACGTGGCCGAGCTTGGCCGGGTCGACGACCGAGCCGGCCGGGGCGACGACCAGCGGGCGGCTTTGCGGGGTGACGCCGGAGCCGCCGCCGAGGACGGCCGCGGTGGTGGTGAGGCCGAGGACGGCCACGGCGAGCGCGGCGGTGCGGGCACGGCGACGGCGCAGCAGGTCGGTGGCCTGGACGCGGACGGCGCACGGGTCGAAGGCGGGCGGTTCCGTGTCCGCGCGCAGGCCGGCGGCGGCCTCGATCGCGTCCTCCGGGCGCTCGACTCCCGCACAGCGCAGGACCTCCGCCACGCGCTCCGGCGTGAGCTCCTCGACCGCGTGCAGGGCGAACGCCACCCGCGCCGGCGCGGCGAGCCCGGCGAGCGCCCGGTCCAGCTCCGCGTCCGCCTCGTCGCCGTGCGGGGTGAACAGCCGCAGTCCCCACGCGCGGGGTGCCAGCAGCCGGTGGGCGGGGTGCGGGCGCAGGGCGGCGAGCAGGACGCGGTGGCGGAGCGCGCCGTAGACGGGGTCGTCGTCGACGCCGTCCGCCGGACCGGAGCGGCGGGTCCAGCGGGACGGCAGCGCGCGCTGGACGGCGGCGTGTGCGGCGAGCACCCGGCTGTGCCGGTCGCGGTCGGCGGGCAGGGCGAGGTAGGCGAGCCGGGCCAGCCGCCGGTAGTGGCGCACCAGGGCGGCCTCGGCCTGGGCCACCGGGTGCCGGGACGGCTGCGCGGCGGTGTCTGTCGGTCCTGCCAACGGGCCCTCCCCGGAGCATGATCGTGTCGTGGTGGACGGTCCAACGAGTCGATCATGTGATGGTTGCGCCGTTCGGGCCGGCGGATCGCCGCTCGGGCGGGCGGACCGGTGCGCGGGGCCCGGTGCGCGGGGCCCGGCCCTCCGCTGTCGGCACCGCGTTCGGACCGGGGGCCGTAGGTCCCACCCGTTCGGCCCCTTGGCCCCTGGCGATCGCCGCCGTCGGGGGCCATGCTGCGGGTACCGGCCGGAAGGAACCGTCCGGAGGAACCCGTTGGACGAGGTGAACCTGCGTTGCGGCATGCCACCGTCGAATCAGTGATGACCAGCCCGGTGGTCCGGGTCGCGCCCGAGACCGGCTTCCGGGAGATCGTCGCGCTGCTGACCGACTACGACATCACCGGCGTGCCGGTGGTCGACGCCGACGGCCGGCCGCTGGGCGTCGTCTCGGAGGCGGACCTGCTGCGCACCCTCGCCGCCCAGGAGGACACGGGCAGCCTGTTGCCGGCCCCGGAGTCGGCGCAGGCGGGGCCCGGCGGCACCGTCACGGCGGCGGACCTGATGACGACGCAGCCGGTCTGCACCACGCCCGGCACCAGCGTCGTCGCGGCGGCCCGGCTGATGAGCCGGCACGGGCTGAAGCGCCTGCCGGTGCTGGACGAGGACGGCCGCGTGATCGGCATGGTGAGCCGCGGGGACCTCCTGCGGGTGTTCCTGCGCGAGGACCGGGTGATCCGGCGCGAGATCGTCGAGGAGGTGCTCGGGCGGATCGACGGCGTCAGCCCGGCCGAGATCGGCGTGGAGGTCGACCAGGGCCGGGTGGTGCTCAGCGGCACCGTGCCGGAGCCGCACCTCGTGCCGATCGTGCTGAACCTGTGCCGCTCGGTGGACGGCGTGGTGTCGGTGACCGACCGGCTCGACTCCGGGGGCGCGACCGCCGTCGTCGGTTGATGGTTCGCCGTCAACTCCGGGGGGGAAAGCTGGAGTTGACGGTGCCCGTGGGAAGGGCCCGGATAGCCCGGTTCACCTCCGCATACTGCGGAGCGTATCGGGTAACTCACTCTGTGTGCCCGGCGGGCAGGACTGCCGGGTCGGCGGAGCACCGGGGAGGCGGCCGTGGCAGTCGTGTTCGACGCGGACTTCACTTCGACCAGGCAGTGGATCGCCGGGCGCAGCAGCGCGTATCCCCGGATGGGGCCGACGAACCGGAGCGACCACAAACTCGACTACCTCAGCCGCTCGTACTGCCCCGGGGGCGTTTTCACGGCTGCCCGCCGGCACGCGGGCGGGCTGTGGACGTGCAGCCTGCTGACCACCGAGGGCAGTCCCGAGGGCTTCCAGGTCCGCACCGGGGACGAGCTGTCGGCGCTCGTCACGCTGCCCGTCGACGTCGGCGCGTGGCCGGCGATCTGGACCTGGCGGGACGGCGGCAACGAGGTGGACGTCTTCGAGTACCACCCGGACCACCCTGACCTCCTGGAGGTCTCCAACCACGTCCGCGGCGGGTTCCGGTACTGGCACGGCGAGGGCAGCGGCATCGGCCCGGGCGCGACCTTCGGGATGCGCGTGGTGTTCGGCGCGCACTCGGTGGACTGGTACGTCGGGGACGAGCTCGTGTACGCCGACCTGCACGGGGTCGGGGCGGGCTGGCACGCGTACCTGATCGTCAACCTGTCGGTGGCGGACGGGGTGTACCACGACCGGCCGGCGGTCGGCGGGCCGGACCGGCTCAGCTGGGTGTGCCACAGCCTGACCGTGGAGAGATGAGCCCCGGAGCCGGCGGGGTGTTCGGGGCGTTCGGGGCGTTCAGCTCGGTCGGTGTTCGGGGCGTTCAGCTCGGTCGGTGTTCGGGCGGGAACGTGGCGATGATCGGACCGCGCGGGCCGGAGCGCTGGAACCAGACGACCCGGCGGTGCCGGCCGATGTGCGCGGGGTGCGTCACGTAGAGGTCGTCGCGCGGGGCGGTCTCGTTGCCCGGCGCGAGGGCAGCGTCCACGGCGTCGGCGGCGATCGTGTCCAGCAGCGCGCGGGCGGTGGCCTCGGCGGCGGCCGGGGCGATGGCGAGGGCGGTGAGCTCGGCCCACAGCGCGGCGGAGACGTACGAGATCGGCGAGTGGCCGAGCGCGGGGTGCGGGCGGCCGTCCGGGTGGCGGCGGAGCACCCCTGCGGCGACGAGCTGCTCGGCGGAGCGCTCGCCGGCCGGTGTGTGGTGGTCCATGGGCCGAACGCTACCCCGGCCCGGAGCGCCGGTGGCGCCGGAACGTTTTCTCACGCTTTCCTCAGCGCACTTCGGGGGTCCGCGGGCGCACGATGGTGGTACTGGCGACAGTCACCTCGACAGGCCCGCCGTGGCCGGAGGAGGAGGTCCCGATGAGGCACTGGCACGGGTACGTGCACCACGGGCTGGGCGGCTGGGGCATCGGCCTGATGGTGCTCGTGATGCTGCTGGTCCTGGTGCTGCTGGTGCTCGCCGTCGTCGCCCTGTCCCGGTACGTCTCGCGCTCGCACCGGCCGCTGCCGCAGGGCGCGGCCGCCGCCGGGCCGCTGAGGGCGGGGATGACCGGGCCGACCCCGGAGCAGCTGCTCGCGGAGCGGTTCGCCCGCGGGGAGATCGACGCGGACGAGTACCGGCTCAGACTGGACACGTTGCGGTCCGCGAACGGGCCGGGTCCGGGTCCGGGCGGGTGAGGCGGGGGTACGGGCCGGGGCCCGCCGCATCGGGGGTGTGCGGCGGGCCCCGGAGGTCCGTGGCGGCGGTTCGCCGCGGCTGCCCGCTGCCGTGATCGGGTGATCGGGCGGGGCGGCGGCCGGACGGCTACTCGACGACGAGCTCGACCGGGATGTTGCCGCGGGTGGCGCGGGAGTACGGGCACACCTCGTGCGCCTGCTTGACCAGCAGCTCGCCGTTCTCGCCCGCGAGCGACTCGGGCAGCTCGACGCGCAGCACGACGGAGAGGCCGAAGCCGGCGCCGTCCTTGCCGATGGAGACCTCGGCGGTCACCGAGACCTCGCTGGTGTCGACCCGGGCCTGCCGGCCGACCAGGCCCAGCGCGCTGGCGAAGCAGGCCGCGTAGCCGGCCGCGAACAGCTGCTCCGGGTTGGTGCCCTGTCCGCTGCCGCCGAGTGCGGGCGGCATCGCCAGGGCGAGGTCCAGCTGCCCGTCGGAACTGACGGCGCGGCCCTCACGGCCGTTCGCGGTGGCGGCTGCGGTGTAGAGCGCGTCCATGATGCGTTCCCTTCTGCTGTTCCTGCTGGTCTGCTTTTCCGGCTTCGCTCCCGCTGCGGTGCTCCGCTGCGGCGTCCTGCCGATGACAAGTAGAGCACGCAATTCAATTGCGCACAACTCAATCGCGTGAACCCGATCGGTACCATGGGTGCATGACCACGCCTCCCGGACACCCCGCCGCGTCGGACGAGCGCCTGCTCCGCCTCGACCAGCAGATCTGCTTCTCGCTGAACGCGGCCTCCCGCGCCTTCGGCGGCGTCTACCGGGTGCTGCTCAAGGACCTCGGGCTCACCTACCCGCAGTACCTCGTCATGCTCGTCCTGTGGGAGGACGGCGAACTGCCGGTCAAGCGGATCGGCGAGCGCCTGCGGCTGGACTCCGGCACGCTGTCGCCGCTGCTCAAGCGGCTGGAGGCGGCAGGCCTGGTGCGCCGCGAGCGCAGCCCGGAGGACGAGCGGTCGGTGACCGTCGCGCTCACCCCGGAGGGCGTCGCGCTGCGCGAGCGCGCCGGGCAGGTGCCGCGCCGGCTGCTCACCGCGACCGGGATGCCCGTCGAGGACCTCGCCGCGTTGCGCGTCCTGCTGGACCAGGTGACCGCGGCGCTGGACTCGGCGGCCGTCGAACCGGTCGAGTAGGCCCGGCCCTGCCGGGTCCGGTGTGGTCGGTCGAGTGGGGCCGCGCGCCGCGGGTCAAGTCGGCGAAACCCTTGAGTGTGATCTGCGTCACTGTCGCGCCGGGCCGGTAGGCCGGACGGGCCGGAACCGGCAGGTCAGCGCGGGTGTCCGGAAGTGAACGGAAGCGGTCGATTATTGCCCACCGCTTCGGGTCAACAACCCGCCGCTCCGGGACGGTTACACCACGAGCCCCCCGCGGGGCCGTCGGCGTGCCAACCGGTGGGCCGGCCGACCGACTCACCGAAAAGGGGAAGCGCGTGCCGACCACCCCCGGGCCGGGCGAGGAGCACGACGTGCGGACGGACCCGCTCGACGGCCTTCCGGCCGACTTCGAGGCCTTCTTCACCCGCGAGAACCCCGGCTACCTCCGGTACGCGCAGCAGCGGCTGCGCCACCGCGAGGACGCGCAGGACGCCGTCCAGAACGCCGGTGCCGTGCTCTACCAGAACTGGCGCAGGGCCCTGGCCAGCGCCGATCCGCGGGCCTTCGCGTTCAAGGTCCTCAAGGACGCGATCGTGGACGTCCTGCGCGAGCGCCACCGCGCCGAGCGCAAGCGGCTCCGGGTGATCGCCCAGCGGCGCCCGGACACCAGCCAGGACGAGCTGGAGGAACTCGCCGAACTCGACGCCCTGGACTGGGCGATGGACGAACTCGCGCGCAGCGCCCCGGTCCAGGCCGACGTCGTCCGGCTGCGGCAGGCGGGCCTCTCCTACCCGGACATCGGCCGCGCGCTCGGCATCGCGCACACCACCGCCCGCACCTACTACAGCCTCGGGCGGCGGCACCTGGAGTACCTGCTGGAGCACGCCAGCGGCGGCGAGTCGGGCGAGGGGCGGGCGGCGGAATGAACCTCGGCGACCTGCTGCGGGCGGACTCCGCCGGGCTGGAGAGGGAGTTCCGCGACCACGACCCGGCGGACTTCACCCGGCGCCTCGCCGACCGGCTCGCGGCCGACGGCCCCGAGGGCGGGCGCCCGGCCGCCGAGCGGCCGGGCACGGGCCGGGACCGCACCGTCCGCCCGGCCGCCGGCCGCCGCACCGGCGCGGCCCGCCGGGACGGCGCGGGGCGCGCGGAACTCCGGCGCGACCTGCGGCACCTGTGCTGGGGCGTGGCGGGCACGGTCGAGCCGTGCGAACTCGCGCTGGACCTGGAGCTCGCCGAGAAGGCGGCCTTCCGGACCCTCGGCTGCCTGCTGTACGGCATGGACCGCACCGCCGACGCCGTCTTCTGGTGGCGGATCGCCGCGCAGTACGGCGACCAACTCGCCGTCCACTGCCTGGCGGTGCACTACGCGGCCGAGGGCCAGGACGGCGACGCGGCCCGCTGGGCCGTCCAGGCGCAGGACCTCAGCGCCCCGGGCCGGCTGCCCGCCCTCGCCCCCGACGTGCGGCCGGACGGGGCCGCGGAGCTGGTGCGGCTGCTGGCGGAACGTTTCGACGGCGAGATCGTGCTGACGCTCCGGGAGATACCGGCCGCGGTGAGCCCACGGGCGGACGACGGCCGGCTGGGCGTGCGGGCGGTGCGGGGGAGGGGGCCGGCGCGGATCCGCTGACGACGACGGCCCCCGCCCGCCCGCACGTGACGTGGGGGAGGGCGGGGGCCGATCACCGTGGGCAGCCGGTGGCTAGCCCTTCTTGGAGATGAAGTCGAACAGGCCGGCCGCCACGTCGTCCAGGTACGGACCGGCCTGGTACTTCAGCGCGTCGTTGCCGACCGACACGTTGCTGACCAGGGCCGGCTTGCCGTCCTTGGTCGACAGCCAGCCGCCGCCGCTCGAACCGCCGGTCATCGAGCAGCCGATCGCCAGCATCGGCGGGCGCGACGGGTCGAAGGACATCCGGGACGGCTTGCCGCCCGGGCAGTGGTTCAGCTCCAGCCCGTCGAACGGGGGAGCGGCCGGGTAGCCGTAGTTGGTGATGTTGAGCTGGTCGCGCGGGGCGTTGAACCAGACCGGCACCGCGCCGCCGACCGTCTCCTCCAGCGACTTGCCCGTGTCGTTCTCCGGCTTCACCCGCAGGATCGCGAAGTCGTACTGGGCGGCCGGGCCGACCTCGCCGCCCTCGGCCTCCCAGACCGGGGAGGTCACGTGGTTGACGGCGCCCCACTCGCCGTACGGCGCGTACTGCGAGACGTCGGTCGGACGCTTGCCGCCGCTGACGGCGCCGCCCGCGTTGAAGTCCGGGATGAAGACGATGTTCTCGTTGAACGTCGAGCCCTTGCCCTGGTGGGCGCAGTGCCCGGCGGTCCACACCAGGTTGCTCTTGCCCGGGTGCGCCGGGTCGGCGACCACGGTGCCCGAACACACGTAGTGCTGGCCGAGCTTGCCCGGGTCGAGGGTCGCGGCGCCGGGCTTGTCGAAGAAGATCTTCCCGAACACGGCCAGGTTCTTGGCGTACGGGTGGGCGTCCGCCTGGGCCTCGACGCTCTGCGGCGGGGCGTCGTTGCCGCCGTCGGCGGGCGGCTGGGTGCTCGCGCCGGTGGGCTGCGCGGTCGGCTGCGGGGCCTGGGTGGGCTGGCCGGTGGGCGTGGTCGCCGGCGGCTTCAGCTGGTCGACCGGCTTGGCGGCGAGGAGCTTCTCGACGGTCCAGTAGCCCTTGGCGACGGCCGGGGCCGCGTAGTCCTTGGCCCACTTCTCCCAGTCGGCGGTCTTCCACTTCTTGAGGTCGTCGAGGTTGGCCGGCAGCCCGAGCCCGGGCGCCTTGCCGCTCGCGGCGGCGGTGGCCGCGGCGCTCGTGGCGGCCGCGGTCGCGGCCGTGGAGGCCGCCGCGTCACTGGAGCTGTTGTCCGGCCCGCAGGCGGAGGTGGCGAGGAGCGTCAGCGTCAGAGTGGACGCCGCGAGGGCGGCGCGCGCGGTGTGCTGGGTACGACGTATCGATGACATGGACGTTCGTGTCCCCCGTGGATGTCGGCCCGGCGTCGTAACGGCAGCGCCGGGTATTGCGCAGAGGAGTATGTCATCAACCGTCAGACCCGCGCACATTCGGTCGAAGTGGTGGATACGGGCCACCGCGCGGCTCTTGGGGGAGCGGCGTCGTTCGGGAACGGCGGGTCTGCTCGGCTCGCGCGGGGTCTGCCCGGCTCGCGCGGGTCTGCCCGGCTCACGCGGGTTCACGCGAGGCCGGTGAGGGCGTCGCCGAGGTAGGTGGTGCCGAGGACGGCAAGGACCGTCGTCGTGATCGCGGTGTGGTGGGCGGACATCCAGGCCTTCCACTCGCCCAGGGTGCGCGCGGAGCCGTCGCCGCCCAGGAGGTGTACCGCGAGCGGCAGCAGCGTGCACAGCGAGGCGATGAGCACCATCAACGTGCCGGCCACCGCCTTGCCCGCGTCGCTCGTCGGGCTCGCGGCGACGGAGGCGGCGCCGCCGACGGCCAGGACGACGTCCTTCGGGCTCGCGGCGGCGAGGGCCGCCCCGAGACGGGCCGATCGACCCGCGGTGAAGCGGCGCACCGAGCGCATCCAGCCCGGCGGCGCGTTGACGTGGCCCTCGCGCGGCCGGTCCCGCCACTGCCCGAGCGCCAGCAGCACGAGCAGCGTGCCCAGCGCGAGCTTGAGCCAGGACGGCCAGGTGGGCTCGCCGCCGGGGGCCGGCCTGCTGCCGGCCGTCACGACGACCGCCACGACGACCGCCACGATCGCACCCAGGGCGGCCGCCCGGCCCACCGTCAGGGCGAGCGCGTTGGCGCGACCGCGCCGAGCGGCCAGCATGAGGATCGCCGCGATCAGCGGACGCGGGCCGATCGCGATGCCCGCGGCCGACGCCAGCATCGCACCGACTGCCTCACCCATCCCCGCTCCCGCTCTGGACGACGGGGTCCTCCTCCGTCCATGGTCCGCCCCGGGCCGCCGTGGGCACAACGTCGGCGCGACGCAGGCACGACGTCTTGCGCGGGTACGCGCGGGCGGCGTCGGACACGGCCGAGGGGCGGGGCGCCCCCCCGGGGGCCGCCCCCCGGCGCCCCCGGGGGGGGGGGCGATAGGTGGCGGGCGCGACGGGCCCCCGCGGGGGGGGGGCGGCCGCGGCCCCGCCCCGCGCCCCGC